>JACMOE010000705.1 GCA_014378185.1 Gemmatimonadaceae bacterium
CGGGTTGTGTAGATAATGGCTGACAGACCAGTCTGTTGACCCGCTGTCAGACCGTCAGACTGTCAGACTGTCAGACCACGATATTCAGCATGCGGCCTGGCACGAAGATCACCTTCCTTGGAGCGCCGGTCACGAACTTCGCGATGGCCGGATCCGCGAGCGCGGCGGCCATCGCATCCTCCTGCGTGCCGGTCCTCGCCAGCGTGATGGTTCCACGTGTCTTGCCACCCACCTGCACCGCCATCGTCACCGTGCTCTCCACCAGCAGCGCCGGGTCATAGGCAGGCCAGCCCGCGTCGAACACACTGGTCGTGTGGCCCAGCACGGACCAGAGCTCTTCCGCGATGTGCGGCGCGAACGGGCTCACGAGCTGCACGAGTGGCCGCACTTCGTCCACGTGCGGCCTGCGCTCCCCTGAACGCATCGTGTTCATGTACTCCATCATGGCCGCGATCGCCGTATTGTAGCTCAGCCGGGGAATGTCCTCGCCCACCTTCCGGATGGTCTGGTGCAACTTGCGCTGTACCTCGGGCTCCACGTCGCCGTCGGTACGGGCATCCTGCACTGAGCGCCACAGCCGGTCCAGGAATCGCTTCACGCCGGAGATGCCCTTGTCCCGGAAGTCGCCGCCCTCCTCGTAGGGCCCCAGGAACATCAGGTAGGTGCGGAATGCGTCGGCGCCCCACTGGGTGATGTAATCATCCGGGTTCACCACGTTCCCCTTGCTCTTCGACATCTTCGCGCCTTCGCGCACGATCATGCCATGCGCGCGGAAGCGCGTGAATGGTTCCTCGAAGTCGATGAAGCCCGCGTCGTGCAGCACCATCGTCACGAAGCGCGAGTAGAGCAGGTGCAGTACAGCGTGCTCGTTGCCGCCGATGTAGCTGTGCACTGGCAGCCAGCGCTTCGTGAGCGCGGCATCGAATGCTACGTCGTCACGATCCGAGCTCGGATAGCGCAGGAAATACCATGCGCTGTCGAGGAAGGTGTCGCTCACGTCGGTCTCGCGACGCGCCGGCCCCCCGCAGCTGGAACACGTCGTGTGGTACCACTCCGCATGCCGGGCCAGCGGACTCACCCCGGAATCGTCCGGACGGAAGTCGTCGATGGGCGGCAGCAGCACCGGCAGCTGGTCCTCGGGCACCGGCACCACGCCGCACGCGTCGCAGTACGTGATGGGGATGGGTGGCCCCCAGTACCGCTGCCGCGAGATGCACCAGTCGTGCAGGCGGTAATTCACCACCGGAATGGCGGCATGCCGCGCCGCCAGTTCGGTGACGATGGCCGCCGCGCCATCCTCCACACTCAGTCCGTTGAAGCGCTCGGAGTTCACGAGGTGGCAGTGGGCGGTGTCGGTAAAGGCCGCATCACCAATCTGTGAATTCGCCGCATCCTCGCCACCTATCACGCGCACGATGGGCAGCCCGTAGATCGTCGCGAATTCGTGGTCGCGCTCGTCGTGCGCCGGCACCGCCATGATGGCGCCGGTTCCGTATTCCATCAGCACGTAGTCCGCGATCCAGATGGGGATGGGCTGGCCCGTGGCGGGATTCGTGGCGTACGCCCCGGTGAATACGCCTGTTTTTTCCTTCGACGTCTTGCGCGTCACCAGATCCTGCTTCGCAGCCCTGGCGAGGTACGCCTCTACCGCATCGCGCTGCCCGTCACTGGTGATGGAGTGCACCAGCGGATGCTCGGGCGACAGCACCAGGTACGTGGCGCCGAAGATCGTGTCCGCACGCGTGGTGAACACGCGCACTTTTGTGGTGCTCACCGCCACCTCGCCCGACAGCCCCGCACTCGCCGTGGCGCTGCCCGCAAACTCGAGGACGTCCAGCACCACGAACTCGATTTCGGCACCCTCGGACTTGCCGATCCAGTTGCGCTGCGCGGTCCGCGTGCTGTCGGACCAGTCGAGCGACTCGAGGTTGGCCAGCAGCCGGCCCGCGTAGTCCGTGATGCGAAAGAACCATTGCTCCAGGAAGCGCTGCTCCACCATGGTGCCGCACCGCTCGCACGCGCCGCCAATCACCTGCTCGTTGGCGAGCACCGTCTTGTCGAACGGGCACCAGTTGACTGCCGCGGCCTTCTTGTAGGCCAGCCCCTGCTTGTACAGCTGCAGGAAGACCCACTGGGTCCACTTGTAATACGATGGATCAGTGGTGGAGAGCTCATGCCGCCAATCCACCATGAGCCCCGTCCGCTGGACCTGGCGCCGGAAGTTGTCGATGTTCCGCGGAATCAGCTCGCCGGGGTGGATCCCCACCTTGATGGCGTAGTTCTCGGAGTGGATGCCGAACGCGTCGAAGCCGAACGGCTGGAACACGGTGTGCCCCTGCAGCCGCTGGAATCGTCCATGGATGTCATTGCCCGTGAAGGCGAAGAGGTTGCCCACATGGAGCCCCTCCGCACTCGGGTACGGAAACATCATCAGCGCGTAGAACGGATCCTTGCCGTTGGCGAGGTCCGGCGAATTGGTGCCCTCGGCCTGCCAGCGCTCCTGCCACTTCCGCTCGACGGCGGCCGGATCGTATCCGGACGGCAGGTCGCCGGCGGGAGGAGGAGGTGCCTGGTCTGTCATGGTCTAACGGCTGGGCGCTCGGACCTCGCGGGCAGGACGACGGTCGTCTGCGGCTGGACGTAGGTCAGTACATGCAATTTAGTACCGTGCAAGGGGCATTCAACCACGCCGCGCCGACGCGTCGTACGATATTTCGCTCGCCGCTCCCTGCCCGTCCCCGCCACGTTTCCTCCATCGATGTCGTTCTTCTCCCTGGCCTCTCCCATCCGCACGCGCCACGCGGCCTCGTTGCATCGCCGCTTCATCGGCACCGCCGGCGCGGGTGGTGCCCTTGCCATCCTGCTGCTCGCCACCGGCGCCAACCGGTTGCTCGAGCGTGAGGCGCGGCAACAGGGCGACGTGAGGGTCGAGGACGCTGCCCAGCGTGGCCTCCTCGTGCTCACGGAAGCATTGGACGAGCGGCGGCGCCAGGCGAGAATCCTGGCCATGACGCCGGATGTCGTCGCCGCGGCACGCGAGGGCGGCGCAAAGGCACGCGCGCTCGGCATCACGGGCGGCGACATCCCCGTCCTGGAAAAGCGCTTCGACGGCGAACGCTCCCTGAGTGTGGCGCCCGCAACGCGGCGCTACCTCAGCGACCTCCTGCCCACGCTCGCCGCTGCCGAGATCCTGCTGACGGATGCGAACGGCTACAACGTCGTGACCACGCAGCGCAGCTCGGATTTCGTGCAGAGTGACGAGGACTGGTGGCAGGCGGCGTGGCGCGACGACCTCTCCGCGGCCGACGCCGCCTACGACTCGTCCGCGCACCAGACGACGGTGTCACTGGCGGCCCTGGTTCGTGGCGGCACCGCCAAGGTGGGCGTGATGAAGCTCGGCTTCAGCGTGGCTCCCCTGGTGCGCTCGCTGTCCGCGGCAGGCGGCGGCGTCCACATCGACGTCCTCGACTCCACTGACCGCGTGTTGCTGAGTTCGGGGAGTGCCATATCCGGCCGCTGGCTGCGCGGCCTCCCGAGTGGCGCAGGCGAGGACTCCGCCAGCGCCGTGTCGGTAAACGTGGACGGCGACATCGAACGCGCCGTCGCATTGCGCGCCAATACAGGCCGCTGGCACGTGGTGGCCCACCTCTCGGAGTCCACGCTCGGCGGCACTGCTGCCACCGCCCGGCTCACCGTCCTCCTGGTTGCACTGCTGCTGCTCGTCGGGCTCGGCGTGTTCGTCGTCCTGATGAACGGAATTCTCCACCGCCGCATCTCGGTGCCCGCGCGTGAGCTCGCGGAGGCGGCCGAAGCGGTTGCGGCGGGAGACTTTTCCATCGAGCTGCGACGCTTTTCCGCGGACGACGAAATCGGGCGCCTCAGTCGGGCCGTGGCCGCCATGATCGTCGAGCTGCGGCGGCTGGCGCAGGCCATCGCCGGCGCGGCGAAGGACACCTCCGCGATGTCCGCGGAAATCACCGCGGGGTCCGAAGAGATGGCTGCGACAGCCGGCGAGATCGCGAACACGGCGAGGGACCTCTCGGGCCAGTCCACGCTCATGGCCGAGACGATTGCGAGCCTGGCCGAGTCGGCCGGTGCGCTGCGGGGTCTGGCGGGCACGCTCGACGCCGGCGCGCACGACGGTGTGGCGCGCAATGCGGCCCTGCGCGCGCTCGCGCTGGAGAATCGCGCCGGCCTCGACGCAACGGGTGAATCGCTGGCCAGCCTCGCGACAGACGTGCACGCCAGTGCGACCGCCGTTGCCGCGCTCGCCGCTGCCAGCGAGGAGATCCGGTCATTCGTCACACTGGTACGCCAGCTCGCGCGCCAGTCCAAGCTGCTCGCGCTCAATGCCGCCATGGAGGCGGCGCGCGCCGGCACGCAGGGTGCCGGCTTCGCGGTGGTGGCCACCGAGGTGCGCCGGCTCGCCACCATGTCGTCCGACGCGGCAGAGCGTACCGACGCCATCGTGAAGGTGGTGCTCAAGGGGATCGATGCCTCCGGCGCGTCGGCCAACCGTGCAGTGGTTACAGCCGGGGAGGTGCGCGCCGCCACGGAAAGGGCCTCGCAGTCCTTTGCCGACCTCGAGGTCGCCGTGGCGGATGCCGAGGCGTGGACCGCGTCCATCGAGGAGACCGCCGCCACCACGAACGCGCTCGTCACCGACATGACGGAGCGGCTCGACTCGATGGCGGGCGGCACCGAATCCTTCGCGGCGGCCATGGAGCAGGTTGCCGCCTCCAGCGAGGAGCAGAGCGCCAGCACTCAGGAGATCGCGGCCGCCGCCAACTCGCTGGGTACGGCGGCCGAGCGGTTGTCGAAACTGGTGGCGGAACTTCGCGTCGGCGACGCGCGTCATCCAGCGTAAGGCGGCGGGCCGCCACCCGCAGCCGGCCTGCGCTCCGCGAAAGTGACGCGTGCTGCGAAGCTCGGGTGAGTGGGGATGCGGGCATCGAACTGCTCCCGCCTCCCGCCTCCCCTACCCCTCCTGCGACATGCGCCTTTCATTCATTCTCGCACTCGCCGTGCTGGACACGTCCTGTGGCGGATCCGACAGTTCGGTCACCGGAACCACCAAGCCGATCATCCCCACGCCCCCCGTCACGCCGGTCGCTCCCGTCGTCACCACGTCCGTGGACATGAAGAACACCGCGTTCACGCCGTCGGCCATCCAGGTCTCGTCCGGCGCCGTCGTCACCTTCACCAATAGCGACGGCTTCGCGCACAACGTGACGTTCGCGAACACGGCCATCGGCAACACCGGCAATTACTCGACCGGTGCCAAGACCCTCACCATGCCGGCCGCGGCGGGCTCGTACACCTTCCAGTGCACGCTGCACGGCGGAATGAACGGATCCGTGACGGTCCAGTAGGGCTGGCGTTCAGCGCGCCCGGCTGGCCGGGCGCTCGCTTCGCTTGAAGAGGTATGCCGAGCTCACGTGGCGCGCGCCCTCGGCGTCGCACACCGCAAACCTGCTGCCCTCGTAGCAGCAGGCGCCTGCGAACTCGCCCTTCTTGTTGATCGCGTAGAAATCGAGGTCGAAATACGGGCGGCCGTTGTCGCTGGGCAGCCGCTGCTCCGTCATCGCGATCACGCGCTCCATCACCTTCATGAGCGCGGATTCCGGTGAGAGCCCGTTTCGCATCAGCTCCACGGCCAGGAACGCGCCGCACACCTTGATGTTCGCCTCGCCGCGCCCCGTGGAGCCCGCGGCGCCCACCTCGTTGTCGCAGTACTGACCCGCCCCGATGATGGGACTGTCGCCCACGCGTCCGGGAATCTTCCACGACATGCCACTCGTCGTCGTCACGGAGCCGATGTCGCCGCTGGCCGTCAACGCGTTCATGTTGATGGTACCGTACGTATGCGGGATGCCGCGCTCGTCGAGGAACACGTGGTCGTCTCGCTCCAGGGCGTCCTGACGAAACGCGGGTATGCGGCGCGACGTGCGCGGCGGCGCGGTGGGCTTCGCGAGCTTCACGTCGTCCGTGTGGTCGAGCCACGCGTCATCGCGATTGAGGTTGGCGCGCCAGCGCAGCCAGTCCTGCCGGCTCTTCTCCGTGAGCAGGTTCTGCGGGGTGAAGCCCATCTCGATGGCAAAGCGGCGTGCACCCGCACCCACGAGCATGACGTGATCCGTGTAGTCCATCACGGCCTTCGCCACGAGTGACGGGGTGGCGATGTCCTCGATGGCCGCCACCGACCCCGCGCGCTTCGTGGGCCCATGCATCACGCTCGCGTCGAGCTGCACCACACCATCCGCATTCGGCAGCCCACCCAGGCCCACCGATTGGTCAGTAGGATCGAGCTCCACCACGTTCACGCCGGCGATGGCGGCGTCGAGCGGATCGGCTCCCCGCACCATCATGTCGTAGGCGATTTTCACCCCACGAATGCCGTTCGCGCTGCCCATCACGGCCGGCCGGCTGGCCACGGTCGCGTGCATGGCGGCTGCCCCCTCCACCGCGCCGGACGAGAGCGCCGCGTCACCGCGGCGCGGAAGGACGAGGCCGGCAGCCGTCACCGCGCTGGCGCCCAGGAAGTCACGACGCGAAATCGACATGCAGATTCCCCCCCACGAATGATTCATCCAGTCCGCCGGTCCATACCGACACAGCGAATTACCGCGGACGGCGCCGCGGCGCCAGTGCAGCCCTGACCGGCATCGCGGGCACAATGTACTTTCCGGCCATGGCAACTTCCGACCGGGACACGCTTCGCGCCCTGCGCTTCCTCGACGGCCTCACCGACACGGCCGTCCATCAACTCTCCCGGCTGGTGCAGGCCGTGGAGTACGAGTGCGACGCGCTGCTGTTCGAGGAGGGCGAGCCACGGCGGCTCATGGCACTCGTCGCCTCGGGCGCGGTGGCCATCGAGAAGGGCAAGGGCACGCGGCCCGTGCGGCTCGCCACGTTCGGTGCCGGCGAGGCCGTTGGCGAAGGCCTGTTGCTCGACGACTCCGTGCACGGCACCAGCGCGCGCGCCCTCGTGCAGACCAGGGCCTTCATCCTGACGCACGAGCAGGTGCAGGAAATGCTCAAGGAGGCGCCGTCGCTTTACGCGGCACTCGTGGGACGCGCCGCGCGCGCTATCAAGCAGCGTCTCTCGGCAGTCGATGCCACGCTCGTGGGTCGCGGGCGATCCCTCGGCTTCGGCGGCGGCAAGACCCGCAGCGAGCACGACCTCCTGGGTCACCGCGACGTACCGGACGACGCGCTCTACGGCATCCAGACGCTCCGCGCGCTGGAGAACTTTGCGATCACCGGCGTTCCGCTGCGCGAGTTTCCCGCGCTCATCGAGGCGCTCGCCGCGGTAAAGGCGGCCGCCGCCCTCACGAATGCCGAGCTGGGACTGCTGCCACACGATGTCGCCGACGTCATCGTGCGCGCGGCTGGCGAGGTGCGCTCGGGCCGTCATCACGAGCACTTCCTGGTGGACATGATCCAGGGGGGCGCCGGAACCTCCACGAACATGAATGCGAACGAGGTGATCGCGAACCGGGCGCTCGAGCTCTCTGGCAAGTCACGCGGCGACTACCAGCACGTGCATCCCAACAACCACGTCAACCTCAGCCAGTCCACCAACGACGTCTACCCCACCGCGCTGAAGATCGCGTTGCATATGGTCATCGAGGACTTGCGGGCCGCCATGCGGCTGCTCGTGGATGCATTCCTCGCGAAGGGCGCCGAGTTCGCACCCTTCGTCAAGATGGGCCGCACGCAGTTGCAGGACGCTGTCCCCATGACCCTGGGGCAGGAGTTCACGGCGTTCGGACACACCATTCACGAGGACGTGGACCGCCTGGGCGAAGCCCAGGCGCTCATCCGCGAGATCAACATGGGTGCGACGGCCATCGGCACCGGCATCAACGCGCCATTGAGGTATGCCGAGGTGGTGCGGGCGCATCTGTCACGTATCACGGGGCTGGACCTGATCACGGCGCCCGACCTCGTGGAGGCGACCGCGGACACCGGTTCGTTCGTGCAGTTGAGCGGCGTGCTGAAGCGCTGCGCGGTGAAGCTCTCGAAGATCTGCAACGACCTTCGGCTGCTCAGCTCGGGCCCGCGGGCGGGATTCGGCGAGATCAACCTGCCCCCGATGCAACCGGGCTCGTCGATCATGCCGGGCAAGGTGAACCCGGTGATTCCGGAGGTGGTGAACCAGGTGTGCTTCGACATCATCGGTGGCGACATGACCGTCACGATGGCCGCGGAAGCGGGGCAGCTCCAACTCAATGTGTTCGAGCCCGTGATCGCGTACCGGCTGCTCGGCGGCATCAGCGCGCTGACGAATGCGTGCACCGTGCTGCGCGAGCGGTGCATCAACGGAATCACGGCGAATCCGGATCGCATGCGGCAGTTCGTGGAGCAGTCGATCGGGATCGTGACGGCACTCGTGCCGGTGCTGGGCTACGAGGTGAGCACGGAGATCGCGCGTCACGCGCTCGAGAGCGGGCGCGGCGTGTACGAGATCGTGATGGAGCGGGGCCTGCTGACGCGCGAGCAGCTCGATCACGCGCTCAATCCCGATGCCATGACGAGCAACGTGTCGTCCTGAGCGGCACGCCAGTAACCTTCCGTCTCCCGATCCATGCCTCCCCGTAGACGCAAGCGGATCGATCCCGCGCTCTTCGAACTGTCTGTTGATCGCATTCGGGCCGGCTTCTTCAGCGACGTGTATTTCAACCGGTCGCGTGAGGTCCTCCGGGCTGAGGGCCGCAGCGCGCGTGTCACGTGGCAGGTATCGGCGAAGCGTGCCGGCTGGCTGGGCGGCATCGACGAAGCCGTGGCGCTGCTGAAGCTGTGCAGTGATGACTTCTCGACGCTCGACGTGCAGGCGCTGTACGAGGGGGATCGCGTGGATGCGTGGGATACGGTGCTGCTGGTCGAAGGCGACTACGGCGCCTTCGCGCACCTGGACACGCTCATCGTCGGCACGCTGGGCCGGCGCACGCGGGTGTGCACGAACGTGCGGCAGCTGGTGGACGCGGCGCGGCCCAAGCCCATCTACGTATTCGGTGCGCGCAGTGACCACGCGCTCCTGCAGCCAGGCGACGGACTCAGCGCGCACGTGGGCGGTGCGGCAAACGTATCCACGGATGCGCAGGGCGCCATGTCCGGCAAGAAGGGAATGGGCACCATCCCGCACGCCCTCATCGCCGCGTATGGCGGGGACACGGTGGCTGCGGCGCTCGCTGTGGCTGCGGTGCTTCCCGCAGACATTCCGCTCGTGGTGCTCGTGGACTACGAGAACGATTCGGTAGCCACGAGCCTGGCCGTCGCGCGCGCGCTGGAGGGACGACTGTGGGGCGTGCGGCTGGATACCTCCGAGTACATGGTGGACCGCTCCGTGATGGCACAGATGGGCACCTTTCCACCAGGCGGCGTGAATCCGGCCCTCGTCTGGAACGTCCGGAATGCACTGGACGCCGAGGGGTTCGGTGAGGTGAAGATCGTGGCCTCGGGAGGATTCGACATGGCCCGGATCCGCGCCTTCGAGGACGACGGTGTTCCCGTGGACGCCTACGGCGTGGGCGCGAGCATCCATGGCGGCCGCTGGGACTTCACCGGCGATGTGGTGCGCGTGGATGGAGCGCCACAGGCCAGGGCGGGGCGCGAGTTCCGGCCGAACAGTAGATTGGAGAAGGTGAAGTAGCTCGGTGCAAGACCGGCAGTCCAGTCGGACTGTCAGGATGTCCGACTGTCAGACGAGGTTTCAAATGGCTGGTGCGAAGCTCGACGGTGCTGGCATCCAGAAGATGAAGACCATCGACGAGGCCGTGATCCAGCTCGCCCGGTTGCACGCCATCGTGGAGCAGTACGCGCTGTCGCTGAAGCAGAACAAGCCCACGTCGCTCTACGGGTCGCAGATCAAGCGAGCGCTGTTTCCATTGGTGGGCCTGCTCAAGCCGCAGTTCGGCCTGATTGCCGACCAGGTGGCGGCGATGAACCTGGTCACCTCCCGGGGCGGACCAGACAACACGAAGGTCCGCACGCTGCGCGAGGGCGTCGGGTCGCTCAGGCAGCAGCTGGAGATTGCGGTGGTGCGCATCAAGGACAACCACAAGGTGGTTCAAGAGGTGGTGGAAGGGGCGCGCAAACCGGGGGAGTGATCGGACGGCGCGGCGCGGCGTGGGGGAAAGTCCTACATCGCGCGAATGCCGGGGCAATCGCGTTGCTTTCGCCTCCTGCGCCCCATACTTTTCCTTCATAGCTGGACCTTCGCACGCGCGCGACGATTCTGCCGCGACCGCGCGACACACGACACTGTCGGACACAAGGACATCGCATGCCCGTGCCCACCCGACCGCGCCGGCTGCTCGCAGCCGCGCTGCCGGCCCTCATCGCGGTTGCTCTCACTGCGTGCAACAACGCGCAGTACCCGAACTCCGTCTTCCACAACCACACGGAA
>JACMOE010000706.1 GCA_014378185.1 Gemmatimonadaceae bacterium
AGGGCCAGATGCCCCGCCCAATTCACCCAGCAGGGCCGATGAGGCAGTCGACGACTGACGGGTTGCTCCTCGTGGACAAGCCGGCCGGGGTGACGTCGCACGATGTGGTGCTCGCTGCGCGCCGTGCCTTCGGCGAGTCGCGCATCGGCCACGCGGGCACACTGGACCCGTTCGCCACCGGCCTGCTCGTGCTGCTGCTTGGCCGCGCAACCCGGCTGCTGCCGCACCTTGACGGCGTGCCCAAGGAGTACGCCGCCGTCATCGCGCTCGGCAGTGAAACCGAGACCGACGACCTGCACGGAGCGATCGTGCGTGAAGCGACGCCGCCCAACGACGATGCGATCGCCGAGGCCATCGGAATGCTCACTGGCTCGCTCCAGCAAGTGCCGCCCGCGTATTCGGCGAAACGTGTCGCCGGCCGCCGTGCGTACGAGGCGGCGCGCGCCGGCGAGGAGATGGTGCTGGCGCCGGCCGCCGTACAGGTATTCGAGTGGCGTGATATTCGGCGAGACGGCAATCACCTGCATGCGACCATCGCCTGCGGAGGCGGCACCTACATTCGCGCGCTCGCACGCGATCTCGGCCGGCTCACGGGCAGCGCCGCGCACCTGCTGGCGCTGCGCCGCGAGCGAAGCGGTCCCTTCTACGTGTCCGCCGCGGCCACACTCGACGACCTCCGCAACGGTGTCGCGCTGCTGCGGCCCGCGCTCGACGCGCTGCCGACCATTCCGCACGTGACGCTCGCTGGTGACGACGCCGAGCGAGTCTTGCGGGGCATGACGGTGCCGCGGACAGTGGATGCGGGCGCTGCCGCCCTGGTGGACGAGCGCAGCGGGGCGCTTGTCGCCTACGCCGAGGCCGGTGGCGACGTGTGGCAGCCACGCGTGGTCATGCGCAAGGTGGGCTGAACGTGCCGTCCCTGCAACATGCCGAGTCGATGCTGCCACCGCATATCGGCGAAACCGTCGTCACGGTTGGCACCTTTGACGGTGTGCATCTCGGACACCTGGATGTGCTGGTGCGCCTCGCTGCCCGTGCGAAGAAGACGGGTCGTACAAGCCTGCTGCTCACGTTCGAACCGCATCCGCTCGAGTTCCTGAAGCCGGACAAGGCGCCACTCCTGCTCACGACGCGCGAGGAGAAGTTGGGAGCGATGGCCACCACGGGGCTCGACTATGTCGCCATTTTGCCGTTCACCCGCGCGCTGGCGGAGCATTCCGCTGAGGAATTCGTCGATCTCGTGCTACTCGGCCGCTTTCGGATGGCGGAATTGCTCATCGGGCACGATCACGGTTTTGGGCGGGGGCGTGCCGGTGATGTGGACACACTGCGGACTCTCGGAGTGGCTCGCGGCTTCGCGGTGGACGTCGTGGAGCCAGTCGAGACGCCCGATGGACTGCCGGTGAGCAGCACGCGGATCCGCGCGGCGTTGTTGGCGGGCGACCTCGCGACTGCGGAAGCCGGGCTGGGCCGTCGGTATGCGGTGGCGGGGCACGTGGTATCCGGTGCGGGACGAGGGCGCGAGCTCGGCTATCCGACCCTCAATGTCATGCCGGAGTCGCCGAGAAAACTGCTCCCGCCAGATGGCGTGTACGCGGTGGAGGTCGATACGCCGCGTGGCCGGTATGGGGGAATGATGAACCTGGGCGGCCGGCCCACCTTCGGGGATGAACGACGCGCGATCGAAGCGCACCTGTTTGCCGCCGATGGCGGATTTTATGGTGACGCGGTGCAGGTGGGATTCGTCGCCCGCCTGCGTGAGACGCGTCGGTTCGCGGGCCCCGAGGCCCTCATCGAGCAGCTCGCCGCGGATGAAGTTGATGCGCGGCGCGCGTTGACGCTCCTTGCCGAGTCGGCTAAGTTGAAAGGCTCCATGCACTTTCCTCCCTCCACCCCGTAGTCGCATGTCCAACCTGAAGTGGCGCCTTGTCACCATTGGCGTCCTTGTCCTGCTCTCTGTGTATGCGTTGTTCCCGCGCGACGTGAAAACGCGTCAGCGCCGCCCGGACGGGACGTTTTTCGATACGGTGACCCGACGGGTACCGCTCCGAAAGGGGCTCGACCTGTCAGGCGGCATGCACCTCGCCCTCGAAGTGGATGAATCCAAGGGCGTGGTGGCCAACAAGAGTGAGGCGATCGATCGCGCACTCAAGGTGGTCCGCACGCGCATCGAGGGCATGGGGGTGTCGGAGACGGTCATCCAGAAAGCTGGCAACGACCGCATCATCATCGACATTCCCGGCGTCGACGATCGCGAGCGCGCTATCCGCATGGTGCAGGATCAAGCGTTCCTCGCCTTCCAGATCACCGACAAGACAAATGCCTTCGAGAAGGTGCTGCCGCGCCTCGACGCCATTGCGAAGACGAGGGGGCTTGGCGCGGCGACCGCCGGCGCCAGGACCGCTCCCGCACCGAACGCGAGTCTGAATGGCCTGCTCACGGCGGGCGGCGATTCGTCCAGATCCGCTAGTGGCATCACCAGGGACAGCGCGAAGAAGGACATGGCGAAGGCGAAGGCGGACAGTGCCACGCTGCCTGGTGCGTCGGGCGGCGTCATATCGAAGATGATCCTCGCCGGCCAGTTCCCCGGCGAATTCCTGTTCGAGCGCAACAACAAGGACATCCTCAAGGACTTCCTCGATGTGCCCGACGTGCAGGCAGCGATGCCTCCGGGCAAGGTCGTGCGGTTCGGTAGTGACTCCGTGGTGATCCAGAACAAGAGCTACGGCTACCTGTATCTGGTGGACGAGCGGCCGATCATCACCGGAGAGTCGCTTACGGATGCGAAGCCGAATTCGACGCCGGAAGGCACGGTCGTCGAGTTCACGCTCAGCAACGAAGGCGGGCGCAAGTTCCAGCGTGAGACGGCCAAGCACGTCAAGGACTACATGGCCATCGTCCTCGACAACGTGGTGATGGGGCGGCCGCCGGTCATCAACAGTGCGATCGGCACGCGCGGCCAGATCACGATGGGGCAGGGTCGCGAGTTGCAGGCGGCGCAGGGCCTGTCGCTCGTGCTCAAGGCCGGCGCGCTGCCCGTGCCGCTCAAGGTGGCAGAGGTGCGCAACATCGGTCCCAGCCTCGGGCAGGACTCCATCAACAAGGCCTGGATTGCCGGCACCATCGCGCTGGCGCTCGTGGTGATCATCATGCTCGGCTACTATCGCTTCTCCGGCATGCTCGCGGTGGCGGGACTTGCGCTGTACGTGCTCTATACCCTGGCCACGCTCGCCAGCTTCGATGCGGTGCTCACGCTGCCCGGGCTCGCTGGGTTCGTGCTGTCCATCGGTATCGCCGTTGACGCGAACGTGCTGATCTTCGAGCGCATTCGAGAGGAGCTGGATCGCGGCAAGACGGTGCGGACCGCCATCGACGAAGGGTTCCGTCATGCCATGAGCGCCATCATCGATTCCAATGTGTCCACGATCCTCACCGCCGCGGTGCTCTATCAGTACGGCACCGGTCCCGTGAAGGGCTTTGCCGTCACCCTCATCGCCGGCATCGTCGCGTCCATGGTGACGTCGATCTTCGTCGTGAAGACCTTCTACCTCCTGTGGCTGAACCGCTCGCGCGGCGCCCAGACACTGAGCATCTGAGCCAATCATGCTGCGCATCCTTCACGGCACCAAGTACGATTTTATCCGGCCCTGGCGCATTGCCGTGGCCATCACGGCGGTGTTCATCGTGGCTGGCCTGGGCTTCCTGGCCGTGCACGGAATCAACAAGAGCATCGAGTTCACCGGCGGCACGCTCATGCAGCTTGAGTTCCAGCAGCCGCCCAATCCCGCGGACCTTCGCGCCACGGTTGACGGGGCCGGCTATCCCGGCTCCGAGATCCAGCCATTCGGATCACCGCGCGAGTTCACGGTACGCGCGGCGGGGCATGATGCCGGCTCGAGCGTGGAGAAGACGGCTCGCGAGATCGAGATCGCGCTGCACAAGCGGTTCGGTGCCACCGAGCCCACGGTCGTCCGCACGGAGATCGTGGGCGCGCGGGTCGGCGATGAACTGAGTCGCAATGCGCTGATCGCCATCGTCATCTCGCTGTTCGTCACGCTGCTGTACCTGGCGTTCCGGTTCGAGTGGCGCTTTGGCGTGGCCGCGGTGCTGGCCACGGCACACGATCTTCTCAGCACGCTGGCCTTCCTGGCGATCATGCGCCTCGAGGTGTCGCTCACCGTGGTGGCGGCGCTCCTCACCGTCATCGGCTACTCGCTCAATGACACGATCATCATCTTCGATCGCGTGCGCGAGAACCTGAAGAAGGCGCGCCCGGAGCCACTGTACGACGTACTGAATCGCTCCATCAACGAGACGCTGCCGCGCTCCGTGCTCACGCACGTCACGGTCGCCGCGGCCACGCTGTCGCTGCTGATCTTCGCTGGCGAAGTGATCCGGCCGTTCTCGTGGATCATGCTCTTCGGCATCGTGACTGGTACCTTCAGTTCCGTCTACATCGCCGGTCCCACGCTGCTGTGGATCGAGCGCAAGTGGCCGAGGGCGCGTGGCAACGAGCGTGCGCCCTCGCGGGCACCGGCGCCCGTGGCACCCGTCAAGCCTGCCGCCTCGCGTCCTCCGGTGGCCGCCCGGACGCGCTGACCCGCTTCATCGACAGCCACGCACACCTCGCGGATCCCGCGTTTGACGCGGACCGCGAGGATGTCGTCGCCCGCGCACGACTGAGCGGGGCGGCGGCTATCGTGTGCATCGGTGAGTCGATCGCCGCAGCACAGCGGGCGGCGCTCGTGGCCGCGGCGCACCCGGGGTTCTGCTATTACACGGCTGGCGTGCATCCGCACGACGCCGCCGATTTCGATGCAACGCGCGACGTCGCCGAGATTCGCCGGCATGTCACCGCCGGCGCGGTGGCGATCGGTGAGTGTGGCCTGGATTTCCACTATGATCACTCCCCCCGCGAACGCCAGCGCGAGGCATTCGCGGCACAGCTCGCACTGGCGCGTGAGCTGGACCGGCCGGTCGTCGTCCACACACGCGAGGCGGAGGACGACACGCGCGAGATGGTGCGGGACGCGGCCAGGGATGGCGTGCGCGGCGTACTGCATTGCTACACCGGCAGCATCGGCCTCGCGGAGGTCGCGCTCGCGGGTGGTTGGTACGTCTCGTTCAGCGGCATCGTGACGTTCAGGAAGTGGACCGACGAGGCGCTGTTGCGCCTCATCCCGGACGACCGCCTGCTGGCGGAGTCCGATTCTCCCTATCTCGCACCCGTGCCGCACCGCGGCAAGCGCAACGAGCCGGCATGGGTGAGCTTCACCGTCGCGCGGCTTGCCGTGGCACGCGGCACCGATGCGTCCGCAATCGGTGCACTCACCGTTCAGAACGCACGGCGCTTGTTCAACCTGGCGTAGCTGCGCGTGGGCGGTCACTGCATTATTCATCCTGTGGTACAACGCTCCTTCACGCAGTGACGTCGTCCCCCGCCGGAGGTTCACGTTGGGCATCGAGACTGTGCACACTGATCAGGCACCCGCCGCCATTGGGCCGTATTCACAGGCGGTTGCCGCGAATGGCTTTCTCTTTACCGCGGGACAGATCGCCCTCGATCCGGCCACCGGCCAGGTCGTCCTTGGCGATGTCTCCGCGCAGTCGGAGCAGGTGTTCCGCAACCTGGCCGCGATTCTCTCGCGTGCCGGTGCGAGTTGGGCCGATGTCGTCAAGGCGACGGTCTTCCTCATGGACATGAAGGACTTTCCGCACGTGAACGAGGTGTATGCACGCGCCATGGGTGACGCGCGTCCCGCCCGCAGCACCGTGCAGGTGTCCGGCCTTCCGCGCGGCGTCCTGGTCGAGATCGACCTCATCGTCGCCCTGCCGACCGCGCGCTGATCGCGCGGTCACCACCCTCCAACCGATCCGAGCATGTCGACGAGCAAGACGCGGGAGGAGCTCTTTCGCCTGACGAGCTTCGCCCGCTGCGCTGGTTGAGCGGCGAAACTGGGTCCGGGTGACCTGGCTGAGGCGCTGAGCGGCGTGCCCTCGCACGCCGATCCCCGTCTCCTCGTTGGTCGAGAATCATTCGACGACGCGGGGATCTTTCTGCTGCGCGACGACCTTGCACTCGTCCAGACGCTCGATTTTTTCGCGCCCATCGTCGACGACCCCTACGAGTTCGGGCAGATCGCCGCGGCCAACGCGCTATCGGATGTCTTCGCGATGGGCGGTGAGCCGCTGACGGCCATGGCCATCGTTGCCTTTCCGGCCGGCAAGCTCCCCATGCATGTGCTCACCGATATCATGCGCGGCGCACAGGACAAGGTGCGCGAGGCGGGAGCCGTGCTCGTCGGCGGACATTCGATCATCGACGAGGAACTCAAGTTCGGCCTCAGTGTCACGGGGCAGGCTGACCCACGCCGCTTGTTGACCAACGCCACCGCCGTCGAGGGCGACACGCTGGTGCTCACCAAGCCGCTCGGCACCGGGTTGCTGGCGACCGCCGCAAAGGCGGAGCGCCTCGACGCGGCCGGTCGCGAGGCGCTCCACACCTCGATGCGTGCCCTGAACGCCGTCGCGAGCCGCGTGGCACTCGCCGTTGGCGTGCAATGCGCAACGGACGTCACGGGATTCGGATTGCTCGGTCATGCGTCCCACATCGCGCGCGCCAGTGACGTCACGCTCAGGTTCGAAGGGCCGGCGTTGCCGGAACTGCCCGGCGCCCGCGCATTGTGGGAGCTCGGTACGCGGACAGGAGGTGCCGAGCGCAACGAGGCCTTCACCGCGCCAGTCGCGGACTGGAGCCGGGCCCGGCCCGCCGATGTTGCGCTTGCCCTCGACCCGCAGACCTCTGGTGGTCTGCTGGTTGCCGTGCCGCCGGCAAAGGTCGCGGAGTATCTTTCCGCTGTTCCAGCCAGCGTGGTGATCGGACAGGTCGAACGTCGCGGGAACGCGTTGATCGTACTGGGGTGATTGTTGGGAGTGGTTGTGGCCTGGTGGCTTCCTTCGTCTTCAAAACGAATGCGAGGCGCATTGCGTCTTGGGTGGGTTCGATTCCCATGCACTCCCGCCATCACCCCCCCTTCTTCGAACAACCAGCTCCCGTGATGACAGACCTCTTCCGTCGCGCCCTCGCCGTTGCGCTCCTGTTCGTGGCGGTGCCGGTCACACACGCGGCGGGGCAGCGCATCGATAGTGCGAGCGTGGCACCGCGGCGTATGAAGATCGATACCGCCCTCGCCGCGATACCCGCGCCGCCGCTCTCGCCCCGACGGGCATTTGTCTACTCTCTGCTGCTGCCTGGCTTCGGACAATCGCGCCTCGGCCGTCCGGGGGCGGGTGCCATTTTCGTGTTCACCGAGTCGCTCGCCATCGGCATGCTGCGTGAATCCATGGCGGACCTCCGTGAGGCGCGCGTGTTTCGGCGCGACTCGCTCGAGTACATCGGCAACGATCCAGCGAGCGGCGCACCCATCATGCACCGCAACGCCTACAACGACGAGTTGATCTCCATCCGTCGCGGTCACGTGGAGGACTGGGTGGCCTTCCTCATCGCGAACCATCTCTTCGCCGGTGCCGATGCATATGTGGCCGCACACCTGTGGGACCTCCCATCGCAGGTGAACGTGTCGCAGACGTCCGCCGGCACGCGGGTGTCCGCGAGCATTCGCTGGTGAGCGCCAGCGCGGGGCGCTCCGCACCCATCGGGGTGTTCGACTCCGGATTGGGCGGTCTCACGGTGGCGCATGCCATCATGCAACAGCTTCCGGGGGAGAGCCTCGTCTACTTCGGCGACACCGCGCGCGTACCGTATGGACCCAAGTCGCCCGACACCGTCCGCCGGTACAGCCTCGAAATCGCGGCGTTCCTCATCGAACAGGGCGTGAAGGCCATCGTGGTCGCGTGCAACACCGCCACCGCGCACGCCTTGCCGATGCTCGAGGCGGAGCTGGATGTGCCCGTGATCGGCGTGGTCGGCCCTGGCGCCCGTGCCGCAGTGCGCGCCACTCGCACCGGCCACATCGGCGTCATCGGCACGGAGGGCACCATCCGGTCGGGCGCGTACGTGCGCGCCATCCACGCCGA
>JACMOE010000707.1 GCA_014378185.1 Gemmatimonadaceae bacterium
GGACCTGCGCATGAATGGCGACCGCATCGACTTGATGGCGCGCCTGAAGTATCGCGGTCGCGTTGCGCTCAGCGGCATCGGCGGCCTGGCGAGCTGTGGCTACGCGCCCGAGTTCATGAAACGCGCCGAGTTGCGCGCCGGCACGGCGTTGTACTGGCGCAGTGACTGGCGGCTGGCCTCGCGCAACACCTCGATTTCGGCAACGCTGGTCGATGCCTGCCAGGTGACGCTGATGAACCTCGACGCCACTCCGCTCATGCGCCGGATCATCGATGGGCAGACCGCGCTGCTCCGGCAGCATCTGGACAGCGCACTGCCCGCACTCGCTGACCTGCGACCTGTCGCCGATTCGCTGTGGCGCACCATGCAACGTCCGCTGGCCCTGGACTCCGCGAGCACGGTGTGGCTCAACCTGACGCCCCAGGGCATCGCACTCGCCCGCCCGCTGGGTCGCGGCGACGCCATCACGACGGCGCTCGTCATCACGGCGCGCCCGCATGCGTCCATTGGCGCGCGACCCGCTGCGGTGCAGCGTGCCCTCCCCGTGCTTGGTCTCGCGCCCGCCGGCGCCTCGGGCATTCACGTTCCTGTCGATATCGAGTTGCCGTTCGCCGACCTGAGTTCGCGCGTCACGCAACTCCTCAAGGGCGATGTCGCGGGCGCAGATCTCACCATCGACGACGTGAAGATCTGGGGAGTGGTCGATACAGCCGTCGTGCGGGTGTCCGTCCACGGCACGGTGAGCGGAGACCTGTACATGCTCGGAGGCGTCCAGTACGACACGGCCGCACGCCGGGTGGTCATCTCGGACCTCCGCTACACGCTCGCCAGCGATAACGCGATGAGCAGGGTCAAGGCAACACTGGGCTCCTACCGCATCAAGCGCGCGATCAATCAGGCCACGGGCCACGGCCGACTCGACGTGGGCACACAGCTCGATTCACTCCGCGCACAGCTGTCAGCGCAACTCAATCGTTCGCTGGCACCGGGCGTCTCGGTGGCGGGGAACGTTACCGACATTCGCATCGCGGCCCTGGCGACATCAGGCACTGCCTTCGTGCTGCGGGTCATTCTCGATGCAACCGCTCGGCTGTCCATTCAATAAAACGCGCTGACCGCGCGGGCCTGTCAGGGCAGGTATTCGGGCAGCACGCCCCCCGGTGGCAACACGGGCTTCTTCGTCCAGCCCTTCACCTTGAGCTTCTGCCCCAGCTTGATCTTGTCGCCCGTGATGCCATTCAGGGTTCGGATCTCGTCCGGCGTGGTGTTGAACATCCTGGCCACCGACGCGAGCGCCTCGCCGCGGCGAACCGTGTGAAACCATTCACTTCGCCCCTGGTGCGCCGCAACCTGCCGTTCGCGGTCGCTTGCCCGCCGCGCCTCTCGCCGCTGCCAACCCACTGCCCGCAACATGCCGTACTTCTTGCCGACCGCACGCAACACGGCGTCGGCATTTCCCGATGCCGGCGACGGCACACCCACCGTGAGCCCCTCGCTCGGTGCCGCAATGCGGATGGCCCGCGAAAGGAAGAAGAGTGTGCGAGTGGGCGTCACGACCATGGCGGTGTCGAGCGGCCACTCGCGCTCGTCGAAGGTGGGTGGGGCGTCGGGGCGGCTGAGGGGATCGCGCGGTTGCAGGCCGAGGTAGATGAGGCGGCCGCCGACCGGATTCGCGGAGTCGCCCGGCGCGTCGGTCACCACGAGGAGGCCTCGCGTCGGCCGGAAGTAGTCGATCGCCGGACGCTGCCACACACTGACCGAGGCCAGCACCTTCTCATTCGGGTGCAGTACGCTCAGTTCCAGTTCGCGCTCCGCGAAGACGAGCGCATCGCGCGGGTCCGACCGCACGGCATGCACCGCGATCTGCGCGGCCGTCACCAGGATCGCCAGCCCGACCACCCAGCCCAGGTATTTCAACCAGATGGGGTAGGAGCCGCGCCGCCGCCGCCTGCGATTCCGGCGCGGCATGGCGTCCCAGTTGGGAAGGTCTGAGTTGCTGCCTCCCCAAACGCCTTCGGTGGGAATCGGATCTGGAGCGTCTGTCACGTCTGTGGGCTGGAGGGTCCTGACTGCGTCATTCTAGAGGAAGAACAGTGCCGCGCCGCAAGCGGGCAACAGTCTTTCAGACGTTACAAACGTTGCAGCTGAGCTTGTCTCGCGCCGCGACCCGAGCTACGGTTCAGTGTACGCTCGTTGGTGCATCCTCCAGGATTCACCTGCCTCGGCCCGTTGTTCTGCCAGACCGGAGGCCCGTATTCGTATCGTCCCGATCGTCCGCCAACTTGGTTTGGCCATCGCCGCAGCGGCCACCGTCGTCTTCACGGCGTCGCAGGTGCATCCCGTGTTTCTTGGGCAGGCACCGGTGGCTGGGCGCGTCCTGGCTGCCGCCTATCTGGATTCCGCGTCGGTTCGTGCCCCCTGGCTCAGCCTTCCCGAGCCTCTTGCGATGCAGCATCCGCAGTTCCAGAAGGACGTCGAGGCCTTCGCCGCAGACCTTCGCGGCACGGGAAAGATCGACGGCGACCGTGCGGACTCCATCGCGCGGGTGGCCGTCCGGGAAGCCTACCATCGTCGCATTCCGCCGGCGCTCGTGCTGGGCGTGATGCTCACCGAGAATGATGCGTTCAAGTCGCACGCCCGATCGAATGTCGGCGCACTTGGCCTCATGCAGATCATGCCGCGGCTCTGGGCGCACAACCTCGGCCCCATTCTCGGCAGCAACCTTCGTGATGACGAAACGAACGTCCGCTACGGCGTCTACATCCTGAAGCATTTTGCCAAGCGTACGGCTGATACCCTGGACGCCGGGGATGTCACACGCGTCGCGCTGTTGAACTACAACGGTTGCGTCACCGGGTCGAACACCAAGGATTGCCGGGCGTACCCGAACAAGGTGCAACGCCACGTGGAACGGAGCGCCCAGCAGACCTGCTCCGGCTTGCCCTTCCGCCAGTGCGTGTCGCTTCCCCTGTGGGCAGCCCTCCGCGATACGGCACCACCGCCCATGCCCGGCGCGGCGCTGGCCAGCACAGTGCCCGCGGCCACGACGGATCGCGCGCATGACGCGCCCCGTACGGCGCCATTCTCCAGCCGCCTGGGCCATTGGCTTGGGGGCGTGACAGGTCGCGGCGGCAACTAGCCCACCCTGTCTTGGGAACGAGAAAGAGGCGCGGTCCACTGGACCGCGCCCCTTTCTCGTTGGTCGTCCAGCCTCGCA
>JACMOE010000708.1 GCA_014378185.1 Gemmatimonadaceae bacterium
GGAAGCTCACGTTGTGTACGCCGACGCCGATGGTGAAGCGAACCGTATCGCCCATGCTCGCCACGTTCTCACTGGGCGAGAAGGAGTTGCCAGTCGCGTGACTGGTGAGCGTCACGACAATGGTCTTGCCCGTTCCCGTGGAACTGTTGGTGGGCTTCGGCGCCGCCGAATCGGACGTCCCGCCCGCAGTTCCCTTCGCGTCCTTTCCGCAAGCGCCGGTGAGGAGAGCCGCGCCGATGGCGAGCGCCACGATGCCGCGTCGATGGATGAAGTCGTTCATGAGAGGAGGTCCTCGTGTGTGTGAGTAAGACGCCACTGCGAACCGCAGCGCGGGCAACGCATTGCTAGAAGTCCTTCCGTTGAAACGCACGCAGCCCCAGCGTGATGGGGGCGACAATCCACAGCGACAGGGCACCCGCTGCGACGAGTGTGCCAACTGCTCCGCCCAGGAAATGCTGGAAGACGGCGCTTTCACCGAACGCGTGAGGGAGGTTTCACGCCAAATCGCGGGATTCTCCTGTCAGGGGTTGTCCCACGACGGCCTCCGGCATCACCCGCTGGGTCACGCGCAGGCTAATATTGAGCGCATGCGTATTGCCATCGTCGGTGGGCCGGGTGTCGGAAAGAGCACGCTCGTACGCCAGCTCGGTGATCTGTACCAGCACGGCTCGTACGGTGAGGGCGAAAAGGGCGTGTGGGACACGCGTGTGCTCGCGGACATCGAGACCGGCCGCAATCCGGTCGGCGTGACGGCGTACTTCGGCCGGCTATACGACGCGAACTATCGGAGCTCGGCGGCGCACGACAAGGCGGATCGCGTGATCCTGCTCGAAGGCGCGCGCATCACGCTCGAGGCGCACATCGTCGAGTATCCACCCGAGTGTCATGCCGAGCTTCATCGCGTGCTCGCCATCGGCGATCGCTGGCAGCCGGACTGCGTGATCGTCCTCACGTCGGGCACGGATACGATCGAGAAGCACATCCGCTTGCGTCGCCGGCCGCACGAGAACGTCGAGCACATGGTGCATCGGTTCCGGCTCATCGACGCGGAGTTCCGGCGTCTCGCGCCGTTGTACCCGAGCACTGTGCTGATCGATCGCGACGGCCGCGAGTTCCACGACCGTGCGGGGCTCGAGTCGATCATCGCCGACGCGGGGCTTCCGCCATTCCGCGAGATTCCCTATGAGGACATCACGCGTTTCGAACCGGAGCGGATCGGAAAGGCAATCGCCGTGCGCCGTCTCGTTCGGTGATCAGTCGCACGCCGCGATGGAACGTGAACCAGGCGTGGGCCCACTCCATCAGTACGATCACACGGTTGCGGAATCCGACGAGGTACATGATGTGCACGAATAGCCAGAGCAGCCAGGCGGGAAACCCCGCGAACTGAACATTGCCCAAGACGGCGATGGCACGATTCCGGCCGATGGTTGCCAGGTCGCCTTTGTTGCGATACTTGAAGGGGCGCGTCGGCGTCCCATCGAGCAGCCGCCGAACATTATTCGCGGCGTGCGTGCCCTCCTGATGCGCGGTTGCCAGCGGCCCAGAACACGACGCGGGCCGGAATGTGGTCGGCGCCCATCCGGACGCCGGAGCCATCCACGCTCGACACGACCGCGCCGATCCTTACGTCTACTCCGAGGCGTTCCAGGTCGGCACGGGCGCGTCGTGAAGAGGCCTCCGGGAACGTAGGTAAAAGGCGCGGCCCTCCCTCGACGAGGACGACGCGCGCGCGGCGCGCATCCACACGACGGCACTCGCCCGGCAACACCTTGCGCACGATCTCGATCATCGTCCCGGCCAGCTCGACGCCCGGTGGACCGCCACCGACGATGACGAGTGTCGTGAGCGCGTCGCGCTCGGCGGGGTCGTCCGTGCGCTCCGCGAGCTCGAACGCGAGGAGAAACCGGCGGCGGATCTCGAGTGCGTCTTCCAGACTCTTCAGGCCCGGCGCAAACGGCTCCCACGCGTCGTGTCCGAACTACGCGTGCCGCGCCCCGGATGCGAGGATGAGGTAGTCGTAGCAGACCGGCGTGTCGGCGTCGTCGAGGCGCACCTCGCGTCGCACCGGGTCGATGGCGACCACGTTGCCGAGGCGGACGTTGACGTTTCTGTCATGCCGCAGGATCCAACGGATCGGGACCGCGATGTCGCTCGGCGCGAGGCCGGCGGTCGCGACCTGGTAGAGCAGTGGCTGGAAGAGGTGGTGGTTCGTGCGGTCGATGAGCGTGACAGCGGCGCTCGCACCGCGCAGCGCCCCCAAACCCCCGCCGACTATCACGCTGTGAGGTTTGGGCACGATTTGATCTTCGTGGCTGGTCAAACCGACTCCACAATTATTCGGAAGGTGCACCGGCGGTCGCCACTCGGAATGTGCTCGATCCGCTCGACGGTGACGCGGGCACCGAGGACCTCACGGAAGAGCGTCAGCTCGCCGCCGCAGAGCTTCGGGCAGAGGCGCCCCCTAATCGCCCTGTGCATCGCGTCTGCTAAGGATCATTGCCGGACGGGCCGGACGACGTACTCATCGTCCGTTGTGACGCTGGAAGCGTGATGGTGAACGTTGATCCAATCCCGACCTCGCTGACCACGGTCACGTCGCCGCCCATTCCTCGCGCCAGTTCCCGACTGATGGCCAGACCCAGTCCGATGCCCTCCCCTGTTCGCGTCAACTGGGAATCCACCTGCACGAACGGTTCAAAGATCCGTGCCAGTTGATCGCGTGCGATGCCCTTCCCGCTGTCCTTGACGTGCACCAGCGTGTGGCCACCGGCGACGTCGCATGACACTGTCACCGTGCCACCATGCTCCGTGAACTTCACTGCATTCGTCACGAGGTTGAGCACCACCTGCCGCACTTTCTCCGGATCGGCATATGCCATCGTTCCGTCGCATCGTTCGATGCCAAGCGTGATTCGCCGAGCATGCGCCTGCGGAGCGATGAGGGCGTGGCACGTCGCGAGGATCTCGTCCAGTGGAATGTCACTCATCTGGAAGTCGAGATGGCCCGATTCGACACGAGCGAAGTTCAATACCGTATTGATCAGGCCGAGAAGGTGTCGGCAACTCTTCTGGATGCGCCCGATTGCCACCTCCTGGCCGGACGTGACGGGGCCGTGCACTCCAAGCATCAGCAGGTCGGCATATCCGCCGATCGCATTCAGGGGGGTGCGTAACTCGTGGCTCATCACCGCGAGGAAGTCGCTCTTCCCTCGATTGGCATTTTCTGCGTCGGCACGCGCACGTTCGGCGTCCTCGAGCAGGCGTTCCCGATCGAGGATGGTGCGCCGCCGCTCGGTGACATCGGTGACTATGACGACGATACCGCTCACCACCCCGCTCGCACCCGTCAACGGATGGTAGACCAGATCGTAATAATTATCGATCGTCCCGTCGCCTGCAGAGTCGAAGCGGATAAGAAGGTCGTTGGCGGCAAAGGGCACGGCGCTGTCGTACACGAACTGTAGCACGCTCTCGATCTGCGATCCGACGAGATCCGGAAACATTTCAAGCAGTGTCCTTCCCACGGGATCTCGATTGCCGATGATCTGCCGATACCGCGGATTAGCCACGGTGTACAGCATCTCGCGCCCATCGAGAACCGCCACCCCCACTGGCGCCTGCTCGAGAACGCGTCCCAACGCTTCACGTGCTTCTTCCGCGTCCGCTTTCGCGCGCCGCTCGGCATCGATGAGCGCCTCGCGCTCCTGGGTAGCCTCTACGCGGCGCGTCGTTTCCTGACACACGACGAGTACGCCGCCCACAGCGCCCGCATCGTCGAAGACCGGACTGTAGCTGTACGTCCAGTAGACATCTTCCAGCTGTCCATTCCTCTCGATTGGCACAAGCTGATCCTCGTGCCAGGTGGCCTCGCCGCCTTGCATCACCTGGACGATCTGCGGGCCGATGACATTCCAGATTTCCGGCCAGCACGCCTCCCCTCGCATCCCCAATGCGCCAGGATGTCTGCCTGACGCACCGAAGCTGGGGCGATATGCATCGTTGTAAATCTGGATCAGCTCCGGACCCCACCACATGAACATGGGATGGCGGGAGGCCAATAGCGTGGCTGCGGTACCCCGAAGGGTGCGCGGCCAGTCGGCCACAGGTCCTAGTGCAGTGGTCGACCAGTCGAAGCTCCGGCAGAGTGCGCGCATCTCGCCGGGGCCATCGAACAGGGAGTCCGGTAGCAGGTTGCCCGCCTCCAGCGACCGAGCATCCAGCCCCCGCTGCACTTTCGTCACGTCATTCGTCCTTCCGACGTACGCATACGAGGGAGACGAACACATCGTCTCTGCTCGCGTCGAGGCTCAGTCCTCGCTGCACGGGGAACCACGCAAACGCAGGGTGGAGCGAGCGGCTTGTCCAATGTGCGCGAGATTGATCGCGAATTGATGACGGGCCGGTCCATCACCCTGCTCTGCTGCTCGTGGCGATCTTCGTGGCTGGTCAAACCGACTCCACAATTATTCGGAAAGTGCACCGGCGGTCGCCACTCAGTATGTGTTCGATCCGCTCGACAGTGACGCGGTCGCCAAGGGCCTCACGGAAGAGCGTCAGCTCGCCGCCGCAGAGCTTCGGGCAGAGCTGTGCTGCCCTGGAGATCGCGCAGTGGTTCTGTACGAGCTCGATCGTTCCATTCCGGGCGCGCTTGCACTCGGCCATATAGCCTTCCTCGCGTCGGATGCTCGCCAGGGCAGCGACGCGTTCTTCGAGCGGCCGCTCCTGGCTCGGCATCCGCGCGCGATAGCTTTCCACCTGCTTCCGCGTCCTCTCGGCGGTCAGACGTTCCAGGCCTTCGTCCCCCGACGCGCTCTGAATCGCCTGGAGCATGTCGACCGCGAGTTCTGCGTGGGAGTCCGGGAATCGATCGTTGGCCTTGGGGGTGAGTCGCCATACCCGCGGGGGCCGACCGACCTTCCGCCGCTCATCCGTGAAGTCCACCACCCCTTCTCCCTGAAGGACGGAGAGGTGCTGGCGAACAGCCATGGTCGTGATGTCCAGGCGCTTTCCCACCCGCGCTGCGGTCTGGGGTCCGTGCGTCTTCAACTGGAAGAGAACACGGTTCCGACCGGAACCGGGACTGTCTGGATTCATGCGGACAACTTGCATGTCGGACACCGTTTAAGCAACTTTGCAAAGTATCTTCTTTACAAATACAATGTGGCAAGGAGAGACATGCAGACCACCGATCCGAACCCTGACCACGCGCCGGCCGCGTTGTCGCACCCTTCGTCCGGTCCTGACAAGTTGCCGGGCATCACGCACATCATCGCGGTGGCCAGCGGCAAGGGCGGCGTGGGCAAGTCCACCGTCAGCGTCAATCTCGCGCTCGCGCTCCAACACGCCGGCTACCGTGTCGGGCTGCTTGACGCGGACATCCTGGGCCCCAGCATCCCTGTCATGCTGGGACTCGCCACCGGCGAGAAGCCCAGGACGACTGCGGACCAGAAGATCGTCCCAGCGCAACGATACGGCCTGAAGGTGATATCGATGGGCATGCTCACCGGGGATGACAACCCGGCCATCCTGCGCGGACCGATGGTGGGCAAATACCTGAAAATGTTCATCGGCTCCGTGGAATGGGGACGGCTGGACTATTTGATTCTTGACTTCCCGCCCGGCACTGGCGACACGCAACTGACATTGGCCCAGAGCGTTCCGCTGTCCGGCGCGATCGTCGTGACGACCCCGCAGGATGTGAGCCTCAAGATTGCCCGCCGAGGGTTGCGTGCGTTCGAAACCTTGAATGTTGCGATCCTCGGCATCATCGAGAACATGAGCACCTTCACCTGCCCGCACTGTGGAGAGGACACGGACATCTTTCGCCGTGGCGGCGGCGAGCGGATGGGCAGGGAGCTCGGCGTCCCATTTCTTGGTGCTATTCCGCTCGACGCCGACATCGTCACGGGTGGGGACGAGGGGCTTCCGATCGTGGCCACCAGGGCGAGCTCTGTCGCAGCCACGTCCTATGTCGCGATCGCGACGGAGCTGGCCAGTCGGCTCGAGGCGCTTCCAACGACGGCGCTTGGAGCATTCGTCTGGAACTGGGAAACGAACGAGGGTGAGCCGGCCTGGATGGAGCACTCGATCCGGCCGACGGGGTCTCCAACCACCCCGGTCGGTTTCCGTCGGCGAGATCCGCGCACTCTGTCTGTCCTCTGGGAGGATGGGCGCAGTGACGACCTCGACGTCCGCGACCTTCGGCTGGCCTGCCCGTGCGCCCTCTGCGTTGAGGAAATGAGCGGACGGCCGCTCCTCAATCCAAGGAGCGTGATGCCGGACGTGGCCCCCCACGCGATCACCAGCGCAGGCAA
>JACMOE010000709.1 GCA_014378185.1 Gemmatimonadaceae bacterium
GGCACCGCTGCGCTGCCGACGATCAAGGCCTGAAACACGCCGTCCGGAGCGCCAGCGCGTCGCACCAGCGACTCCAGCTCCAGCGCGCACTGCGGCACGTTGGAGGCATGCTTGAGCAACCCGACGTTGCCCGCGTCCAGCGCCGGCGCCAGAAAGCGCACCACCTGCCAGAAGCGCAAGTTCCACGGCATCACGGCAAGCACCACGCCCAGGGGCTCGTACGCCACCATCGAGTGATGCTCGGGGTCGTCCACATGCTCGTCGCGCACGAAAGCCGGCCCATGCTCGGCGTAGAAGCGACATGCCATCGCACACTTGGCTGCTTCGTCGATGGCCGCCTGGATGGGCTTGCCCATCTCGAGTGTCATCAGCCGTCCGAGTCGTTGCTTCTCCGCGTCGAGCAGATCGGCGAGTCGTGCGACGACAGCGGCGCGCTCGGCCACCGGAGTGAAGCGCCAACGCAGTGCCGCGTCGGCGGCGCGGCCGAGGCGCGCGTCGAGTTCGTGCGGCGTCAACTCGGTGAACTCCGCGAGTGTCTTGCCTGTGGCCGGATTGATCGATGCCATCACGCTCATTCCCCGATGACCCCCTCTTCACGCCACCAGCCCTCGATGCCTTCTTCACTGCCGAAGATCCGCTTCCACCACGGGACGCGCCGCTCGCGCTCGAGTACGTCGCCCGCCGCCACCCGCCATTGTTCCTGCATGGCGGCCGCGTCAGGAAAGCGGTCCTCCGCAACCGGCGCGAGTCCGCGCTGCAGCCATCCCGCGATCTCCGGCGCGTAGGGAGAGACATCCAGGTCGCCGGCGAGTGCGCGCGCGAGAATCACCTTGCTCTCACTCTCTCCAAAGGGTGGCGCGCCGCTCAGCACGAATGCGGCGATGGCCGCGAGAGAAAAGCAGTCGGCAGCGGCCTCCTGCGGCTCCCCCAGCAGCTGTTCTGGTGGCGAGAAAGCCGGCGTGCCGGACGTGCCCGTGGGTTCTTCGCCAGCCGGATTGGCAATGCCGAAGTCCGCAATGCGCCAGCGGCGATAGCGGTCGATGAGAATGTTCTCCGGCTTGAGATCGCGATGCACGATACCCACCGCGTGTGCCGCGACAAGTCCGCTCAGCACGCTGTCGATCTGCGGAGCCACCTCGACGAGGGCGCGCGCTCCGGCACGTGCGACGAGGTCCGCCACGGATCCGCCTTCCGCCAGTTCCATCGTGTACCACGCCACGTCGCCACGGCTGTCCCAATCGTAGATGGGCACGATAGCCGGATGTGCGAGCTGTGCCGCGAGCCGCGCCTCGCGACGGAATCGGCCCACGGCGCGCTCATCGCGCGCAACGTGCTGATGCAGCAGCTTGAGTGCCACTTCACGGCCAAGCGACAGGTCGCGCACGCGCCACACGGAACCAAAGGTGCCGGCGCCGAGTGGTGCGAGCACTTCGTAATCGTCCGCGAGCGCCCAGCGCAGGCGCACCTCCGGTGATTCTCGCGAAGCCGCCGTGGTTTCTCCGCTCAACGTGAGCACCGTGCGGCTGCCCAGGACGCGATCCATCGCTCGCACCATCGCGGCCACCGAACTGAATCGCAGCGCTGGATCGTGCTGCAGCGCGCGATCGATCACCGCTGACACCGAGGGCGGTACGTCCGGACGCACCAGCGAGACAGGAGGAATGTTCGCGCCCGGGGGCGCTTCGCCGGTGAGGGCGTGGAAGCAGAGCGCACCGAGCTGCCACTGATCGCTCAGTGGTGTCGGCACCCACCCGTCACCCCACTCCGGTGGAAGCGGCATGCCGGTGGCGTCTGGCGACAAGCCTTCCGGGATGACGCTGACTGGAACGGCCCATTGCCAGTTCAACAGCCAGAGCCTGCCCATGGGCGTGGTCCACACGCTGTGCACACTCAACGCGCCATGCACGCTTCCCGCGTCGTGCAGGTACGACAAGGTGGAGCCGATCTCTCGCATGACGCGGAGTACCGCGGGAACGTCCTCCGCACCGGCGCGCGAGAGGCGCGCGCCCACTGTCTCGCCCGCGATCCACCGGCGAAGGTACCCGGGGCCGCGACGGCTCTCGTTGTAGGACGCCCAGTAGTGATAGGTCGTCGGCACAGCCGGGTGATTCCGATGCGCCAGCGCGCGAGCTTCCGCCTCCAGCCACGACGCGTGTTCGGGCGCGGGCGCTGTCACGAGGGAGAGCGATCGTCCCAATGCGTCGATGACTTCCTGCAGGTGCCGAAACTGATGCCACAGCCCTTCGGAGCCCCAGTTCCACCCCGGCGGCAACTGCCACTCGGCGAGATGCTCAGGCAGCGCATACGAAACGCGCTGAATGTCGCCTGATGCGCGAAGGGGGCGATCGGGGCCCTCGCGGGTGCGCGCGGGCGAAGCAGGCGTTCGAGTCACGCTGTCAAGCTAGCGGGGGAGCGAGCGATCCGAGAGGCGAATGTGCCCCTGAGTCGGTCGCATTACATTCGTGACTCCGCAAGGACCTCTTCCGCCGCGTGATGCAGGGCAGGCAGCAGAGAGACGTCGGGCAGTACGCTCACCTCCACCGTCCGCACGCGAAGCGCCTTCCCATCGGCCGGAGCAGACGAGTGCACCGAGGGCACCTGGATGGTGACGGCCACGATGCGCCACATCGTGCTCGGCCGGCTCGACGTGCCGTCACTCTCCGTGGTGTCCAGCTGAAGCACTTCACCGCGCGCTGGAATCACGTCGCTCTGGCACTCGGCGAGGAGCTGCTCGTTGCGGTCATGACGAGTGACGCGTAGCGTGATCATGCCACCCTCGGCGGTTCAGGTTCGCAGCAAGCTAATGCCGCAACGCCATCGCAAGCCAGATCCCCGTGGCTGTGACGTGGCGAAACAAATGTGCTGCCGGCCCGTACGGATCACTGCACCCCGAACAGGACAACAACATCATGTGGTTCATTCTGAGCTTTGCCGCTTCCACCATCCTCGCGATTCTCGCGTACGCGCAGGCGAAGCGCTTCGTGACGCGCCGCCTTCGGTATGTGGACGCCGTGCAGTCGGCGGTCGCACCCTTCATCGCCGGTGCGGCGGCGGCCGTGATCGCGCTGCCGCTCGTCGCGTTCGTTCCGCTGGTGGGAATTGGTACCGCCCTCGGCCTCGGTCTCGCGGTTGGCGCCGGCGTGGCTGCCGGTGCGCGTGAAGTGAGACACAAGCTGCCGGGATACTGACGCGGTCGCACAACACACTCGGCGCGTGGGCGTTCCCGATTAGCTTTCGCCCATGTCCCAGCTCGTCATACCCAGTGGAATAACCGACCCCATCAATGCGCAAATCCTCGCGGTGAGCGAGGATCGCATCGCGGGCTTCCTAGATGATCCCTTCACGGAAATCGCCCGCATCGCGGCGCTTCCCGTGGACACCGTGCTGGAACGGTTGCGCGCGATGCTCGAGGCCGGCGTCATCCGACGCATCCGGCAGACATTGATGGCGACGAACCTCGCTCCGGGCGCGCTCATCGCCTGGCGGGTACCCAGCGAGCGACTGGACGAGGCGTTCGACTTCCTGTCGCAGCAGGATCCGTTCTCGGGCCACATCGTGATCCGCTCCACGGATGCCGAGACGCGTGGCTCGGTGTACCGGCTGTGGACGACGCTCAAGGTGCCCCAGGGTTTCTCGATGCAGCGGCATTGCGAGTTGCTCGCTGCCCGCATTGGTGCAACCGCCTTTCGCATCATGCCGGCAAAGCGGCTTTTTGCGCTCGGTGTGGGCC
>JACMOE010000710.1 GCA_014378185.1 Gemmatimonadaceae bacterium
CTCGAGCACGTCGGCAATCACCCGCTCGGGTGTGAGGCCTTCCGCTTCCGCGGCGAAGCTCGCCAGCACGCGGTGTCGTAACACCGGCATCGCCACTCGCAGGATATCCTCCGGCGCCACGGTGGCGCGCCCAGCGAGAAATGCGTTGGCCTTGGCACCAAGGATCAGCGCCTGACCCGCGCGCGGACCAGCACCCCAGCGCACCGCACGCTTCACCAGCGCGGTCGCCGTTTCGTCATCGGGGCGCGTCGCGCGCGCCAGTGACGACGCATAGCGCAGCGCTGGCTCCGATGCCGCCACGTCGCGCACCGCCCGCTGGAGTGCCACCGCTTCCTCCGCGCCGAGCACCGGGCGCAGCGCCGCCTGTGCGGCGCCTGTCGTCGCACGCAGGATGGACACCTCATCCTCGGCGCTCGGATAGCCCACACGCACGTCGAACAGGAAGCGATCCAGCTGCGCTTCGGGCAATGGATAAGTGCCCTCCTGCTCGATGGGGTTCTGCGTCGCGAGCACGAAGAACGGCTCCGGCAGCCGAAGCGATTCACCCGCGGCGGTCACGCGATGCTCCTGCATTGCCTCCAGCAGCGCGGCCTGCGTGCGCGGCGGCGCGCGATTGATCTCGTCCGCCAGCACGATGTTCGCGAAGATGGGTCCGCGCACGAAGCGAAAGCTGCGCGCACCGGTCGCATGATCCTCTTCCAGGATCTCGCTGCCCGTGATGTCGCTGGGCACCAGGTCTGGCGTGAACTGGATGCGGCGGAAATCCAGCGCCAGCGCTTCGGCGATGGAGCGAATCATCAGCGTCTTGGCCAGGCCCGGCACTCCCACCAGCAGCGCGTGTCCGCCTGCCGCCAGCGCCATGAGAATTTCGTCAAGCGCTGTTTCCTGCCCCACGATGCGCTTCTGCACCTCGCGCCTGAGCCGCTGCAAGGCCTCACGCAACGCCGCCGGCGACGTTGCCTCGGTGTCGCGGTGGCTCGCGGGAGATGCGGCCGATGTCGTCAGCGGACGGGACGCCGACGGCGGTGCGTGAGCAGAAAGATGGAGCCATCCGTGGCACCGGCGGCGGCGAGCGACACGCTCGCATCGAGCACTTCCCAACCCTGATGTTTCAGGACGAAGTCGCCGACGGGATCGCCGGTGGGATACAATGCAGCAAGCGCCGCCGTCTTCAGCGCCAACACGGATTGCGATGGCGACACCACCGCCTTCACGGTATCCCACACCTCCGGCATCTCCACGCGCACGGTGATGGTGGGCTCGCCCGCCCCGGCCAGCTGCAGCGCCGTGCCACGCGCGCGAAGCTGCGTCACGAACGGCGCCGTCATGCGGACGCCGGCAGCGTGGTGAAAAATCGCGCGATCTGCATGTCGAAGATGTACGAGGAGCCGGTCACGAGCGTGGATCCGTCGCGCGCGAGCACCCCGATGATCAGCTCCTCGCCACCCTGCCCGCGGAAGCTCACGTGCGCGGCGTCCTCCTGATCCAGGAACGCGGCGTACAGGCTGTTGCGGCGCGAGAAAAAAGCCTTTGCGTGCGCCAGCACATCGGCGGGCGCAAGCGTGGTCTGGAACTCCTGCATGGTGCTCTGGGACGGTTTCATGACGGCGCGGTGCTGGGACGCGATGGCTCCGTATCCATTGGGCAATGGACGCGGCGGAAACGTTGCTGAAGGATAATCAGGAGCGGGCGACCATGCCGAGGCAGTGCGCCCCCGCCGTCAGGGCGCGGCGTCCGCCGGATTGCTGTTCAGCGGCAGCTCCACGCGGAACGTGGACCCCTCGCCAGACGCAGACTCCACGTAGATCTCCCCACCGAGCAGGTGCGCCAGCCGCTGCGCCAGTGCGAGTCCGAGCCCGGATCCCCCGTAGCGGCGCGTGTTCGATCCGTCCACCTGCCGGAACTCCTCGAACACCTGCTGCTGCATGGCTTCGGGAATACCGATCCCCGTGTCCACAACGCGGTACTCCACTCGGCCGTTGCGCGAGGTGGTGGACACGCGCACCTCGCCCGCCGGCGTGAACTTGTACGCATTGCTGATGAGTGCCACCAGCAGCTTGGCGATCATGCGCTTGTCGCTCACCATCATCACGGACGCCTCGGGCTCGCTCACGCGCAGCGCCACGCCGTCCGCCCGCCCGCGCGTGGCGGAGATGGCCTCGTGCAGCGGATCGCGGATGTCGAAGGCCGTCAGCGTCGTGTCCAGCCCGCCGCGCTTCAGCGTGGTGAGCTCCAGCAGGTTCCCGATGAGGTCCAGCAGGTGGTGGCTGGAAATCTTCACCTGCGCCAAGTGCTGTCGCTGCTCGGGCGTCACGGGACCGGCCAGTCCCTCTTCCATCAGCGAGAGGTAGCCCATCACCGCCGTGAGCGGCGTGCGCAGCTCGTGCGAGATGTTGGCGAGGAATTCGTCCTTCACCCGGCGCGCATCGAGCAGCGCGGCGTACTGCCGCTCCAGTTCCGCGTTGGACTCGATCAGCGCCGCGTTCGCACGACGCAGGTCGTCGATGAGGCGCGCCTTCTGCGCGGTGGCCGCCATCTGGTCCGCCACCATGCGCAACAGCGAGCGCGTCTCGGAGCTGATCGTTCCTTCCTTCCCGAAGTAGAAGGCGACGGCGCCCAGCACTCCATCGCCCGTCTGGAGCGGCAGCGCGACGATCGCGCGGAATCCGAGCTCGTTGGCGACTTCAGCCCAGTCCTCCAGCGAGGGATCGGACAGCACGTCCGGCACCTCGATGACGCGACGCTCGGCGGCAGCTTCGCCACTCGGACCAAAGCCAAGTCGCACCCGCATCTCGCCAAGGAAGGGCGCGAACCGCGGAGGCCAGTTGTGCACCGCCGCCAGCCGCATCAGCTCGGACGCGCCATCGATGAGGTACACGCACGCGAACGACGCGCCCACGAGTGGGCTCACGCGGTCAAGCGCGAACTGGAACACCTCCTCGGGCTGGTCGGCCGTGAGGAAGGCGTGGACGATCTCGCGAATGGCGATCAGCTCGCGCAGTCCGGACTCGGATGTGTCGGCCGGACCGCGTAAACGTTCGCTCTGGAGCGGAGTGATCCTGGTCACAAGCGCCAATATGCGACCTAAACACTTGCCGGGCCAGACGTTTAGTCGATTTTTCCGAAGAATGCGCCCGGCGGCGAGCCCGGGGGCAAACGCCTGATTATCCCCTTTTGGGCGGCGGAGCGCTCAACGTCCGAACCTCCACCCGGTGCACCAGCACCGACGGCGGCGTGCCCACCACGTACGACACCGCGTCCGCAACGTCCTCCGCCTTCAACTTCCACGCATCCGCCGCCGTCGGCACCTTGCCGCCGAACATGGTGGCCACCCCACCCGGCGACACCACCGACACCTTCACGCCGCGCTCTCGTGTCTCCAGCAGCAGTGACTCCGCCCACGCCGTCACGAATGCCTTCGTGGCAGCGTAGCACGATCCGCCCACGAACGCACTCCGCCCGCTGATCGATCCAATCGTGCACACATGTCCCGCGCCACGATCCATCATGCCTGGCAGCACGGCCCGCGTCACGTGATACAGGGCATTCACGTTCAGCGCGATCATCCGGTTCCAGTCGGCGGGAGTGAGCTCGAGAAAGGGCTTCGTCACGCCGATTCCCGCGTTGTTCACCACCACATCCGCATGCATGCCACCCAGCTCGTCGTCGATGCGGGCGGCATCCGTGAGGTCCAGGGGATAGACGCGGCACCGTCCGCCCGCCAGGTCGATCTCCACGGCCAGCGCGTTCAAATCCATCTCGCTGCGCGCCACCGCCACGATCTCGTACCCGTCGCGTGCCAGCCGCAGGCACACGGCTCGGCCAATGCCGCGCGATGCTCCCGTCACCAGTGCAACGCGGCGTGCAGCCTCGCTCCTGTCTGCCTTCATGCGTCCTCCGTATGATGGTCACGCGAATGCCTGCAGACTGCGCACGGCTCGGGCCACGGGCCATTTCGTCGCTCCCGCGCTACGGCTAGGTTCCGCGTTGTCATCTCGAGTTAAGTCGAGGGATCTGCACGTGCCGCCTGGTTGTGATGTGCAGCCCCCTCGACTCGCGACGCCTTCCCTGAGCGAAGCCGAAGATCTCGGTCGGGGTGACAATGGATTTCAGGTTGGAGATTAGCTTGGTGCGCGACTCCTCACACGCCCCTTACTCCCCACAGATGACCACCCTGCCCGCAATCGGATTCATCGGCACCGGCGTCATGGGCCGCAGCATGGCGTTGCATCTTGCGACGGCGGGCTACTCGCTGGCGGTCCACAACCGCACGAAGGACAAGGCACAGGACCTCCTCGACGCAGGCGCGCAGTGGCACGACTCCGCCGCAAGCGTGGCGCGGGCATCCGACGTGGTGATCACCATGCTCGGCTTCCCTGCCGATGTCGAGCAGACCTACCTGGGCGCTGACGGCGTGATCGCGAATGCACGCGCCGGTACGCTGCTGATCGACATGACGACATCCAGTCCCGTGCTCGCGCGCCGCATCGCCGACGCGGCGGCGGCGCACGGAATGTCGTCGGTGGATGCACCGGTGTCCGGCGGCGACGTCGGGGCTCGCGCAGCAACCCTCGTCATCATGTGCGGTGGCGAGCAGGCGGCGTTCGATCGCGCGCAGCCCATCCTCCAGCTACTCGGCAAGAATATCGCGCGACTTGGACCACCCGGCTCGGGCCAGCATTGCAAGATGGCGAACCAGATTGCGGTGGCCGTGGGCATGGTGGCGTGGTGCGAGGCACTGGCCTATGCACGCAAGGCGGGCCTGGATCCGCAGGCCGTGCACGCGAGCATCAGCGGTGGCGCTGCCGGCAGCTGGGCGATGACCAATCTCGCGCCCCGCGCGCTGGCCGAGAACTTCGCACCGGGGTTCTACGTGAAGCACATCCTGAAGGACATTCGCATCGCCGTCGAGAGCGCGGAGGAAATGGGGCTGCAGGTGCCGGGCATGCGCTGCGCGCAGGAGTTGTACGATCGCGTGGCAGCGCTGGGGTGGGAGGAGTTCGGCACGCAGGTGCTGTATCGACTGTACACATCCCAATAGGTGGTGCGATGAATTCCGAGTCGGCCGTGGACTACGCGAGCATTCGCTCGATGCTGCGGATGAGCGGCGCGAAGCTCAACGTCTTGCCCGTCACGCGCAGCGCCTGTTCGTGCGCGAGTTCCCGCTGCGCCTCGCCGAACAGCGACTCCACCATCCACGGTCCGCAGCTCGGATTGCGCCACCAGTCGGCGTCGTACCGCTCCACGAGCGTCTCCGTGAGCAGGGCCTGGTGCTGCCACGCGCGAAGATAGCGCGCCGAGTAGAAGCGTGCGTCCACGTCCACGAAGGCGTCGGCCGGCGCGTACTGGAAGGTCGTCGCCTTCGTGAGCAGCTCGACGTACAAGTCCGGCAGCGCGTCCCACGACACCTCGCCGCCGTACAGCTGCGTCTCGTAGATGAACTTGGCGCAGTAGCGCCGCAGGAAGTGCAGTTCCTCGAAACCGGCACTCCGCAGGAAGCCCGGCGTATGCTTCCGTTCCAGGCCCGTGTAGCGCCGCAACCAGCCGTCGTCCTGCATGAGGTGGTCGAAGAGCATCGCGAACCCTTCGGTCACCGAATTGTCGCCCATGAAACGGAACTCCATGGGCAGGTCCGGACGCATGTTCGCGAAGTGCAGCGCATGCCCGTACTCGTGCAGAAAGGTGTTCCAGTCCGTCTGGCCGCCGTGCGGACGCAGCACGAGGTACACCTCCTCGGGCACCTTCACCGGCGAGCAGAAGGCCCGCGAGCGCTTTCCCTCGCGCTCGCCGGTGTCGAAGATGATGTGGCCGCCGGCGTCCGAATCGATTCCCATTTCGCCCACCTGCCGGCGAATGGTGGTTTCCATGTCGCGCTCGGGAAAGAACTCGTCGAACTCCCTCGCGCGGAACAGTGCGCGCGCGTCGGCACGCGTGGTCTCGCGAAGCTCCATGCCCAGCACGCGCTTCACCACCGACGACGCCACGTCGTCCCACATGGCCTGCGTGTCGCGCAGCAACGCTTCGCACTCCTGCCGCAACGACGCCAGTGAAATGCCGCTGAGCAGCTCCCACGTGGCGTTGTAACCGTTGGCGATGCCGACGGATTCCGTGATGTCACGCTCGCGCTGGAATCGCTCCTTCTTGAGAGGAGCGAGCCCCTGCGCCACAATCCCTACGCGCGCCGTCTCCATCATGGCCCGCTCGGCGCGGCCCGTACTGTTCGCCATCTCGATGGCAACGCGCTGATACGGAATCTCGCGACCATCGGCGAGGCGGACGACCGCGTCGTTCTCCCACGCAATCTCCCGTTCGTCCAGCGGCGCGAGCTGGCGGCCACTCTGCGACTCCACCTGCCAGTCCAGCAGGATACGCGCGGAGCGCCAGTCATCACTGCCCTCCGCACTGCCCGCGAGCATCTCGCGCGCCACGTCGAGCGACTCCTCGGTGAAGATCGCCTTGTACTTCGCGTACAATGGCTGGATCTGCGCGTCGGCCTTGAGCCCGCTGAGCGACAGGTAGAACTCCCGCGACAGCTCCTGCGTGAACGCTTCACCGTCGCGGCGCAGGCGTTCTACCGACATCGGCTCGCTCATCCGGACAGGCGCTCCGTCAGATAGCCCATCAGGGCGTCCGCCGAGATGCGGTCCTGCTTGAGCGTATCGCGGTCGCGAACCGTCACGGTGCCGTCCTTCACGGACTCCGTGTCCACGGTGATACAGAACGGCGTACCCACTTCGTCCTGGCGACGATAGCGCTTGCCGATGCTGCCCGTTTCGTCGTAGTCCACCGGGAAATGTGGACGCAACGCGCTCGCGATGCGATGCGCCATGTCCGGCATGCCCTCCTTCTTGGTGAGCGCGAACACCGCGGCCTTGATGGGCGCGAGCGACGGATGCAACCGCAACACGGTGCGGCCTTCGTCTTCGCCCTCCACCGTTTCCTCACGGTACGCATTCACCAGCGCGGCCAGCGTGGTGCGATCTGCGCCCACCGACGTCTCGATCACGTACGGCAGGTAGCGCTTGTTGTTCGGCTGGTCGAAGTACTCCAGCTTCTTGCCGGAGAATTCCTGGTGCCGTCCGAGATCGAAGTCGCCCCGATTGTGGATGCCCTCGATTTCCTGGAAGCCGAGTGTGCCGCCAAAGTCGAACTCGATGTCGAACGCGGCGCGCGCGTAGTGCGCCAGCTCGGGACCAGTGTGCTCATGATAGCGCAGTCGTTGGGGCGAAAGCCCCAATGACTGGTGCCACGCCATGCGCTCGGCCTTCCAGTACTCGAACCACACCATGTCCTGTCCCGGCTCGACGAAGAACTGCATCTCCATCTGCTCGAACTCACGCGTGCGGAAGATGAAGTTCCCCGGCGTGATCTCGTTGCGGAACGCCTTGCCGATCTGCGCGATGCCGAACGGCACCTTCTGCCGCGTGCTGCCCTGCACGTTCAGGAAGTTCACGAAGATGCCCTGCGCCGTCTCGGGGCGCAGGTACACCGTGGACGCACTCTCCTCCACGGGCCCCATGAACGTCTTGAACATGAGGTTGAACATGCGCGGTTCGGTGAGCTGGCATTGCTCCGCCTCGCCGGGTCGCTTGCTCGGCTTCTGCAAACAGCGAGCGTCCTCGAGCTTGTCAGCACGGAAACGACCCTTGCACGTCTTGCAGTCCACCAACGGGTCCGTGAAGCCGGCAATGTGACCGCTCGCTTCCCACGTCCTGGGATGCATGAGGATGGCCGCGTCCAGGCCTTCGACGTCGTCACGCATGCGGACCATGGCCTTCCACCACTGGTCCTTCAGGTTCTTCTTCAACTCCACGCCGAGGGGACCGTAATCCCAGACGGAGCCGGTGCCGCCGTAAATCTCGGAGCTCTGGAAGATGAAGCCGCGTCGCTTGGACAGCGACACGAGCTTGTCCATCACATCGGGTTGGGTGCTGGCGGGCATCGGGCGATCGAAAAGGGGCGTGAGGTTGTCCAAAAAACCTACTCAGGTATCGAGCTCGGCGCTCAGGAGCGGTGGCGGCGGCGTGGGCCTGCCAAGGAGCCGCGCCACGATCTTGTCCCCGTGAAAACGACCGTTCTCGATGAACACCTTGTTGGCATCGAACCCAGCCACCACCACGCCCGCAATGAACAAACCGGGCAGGACGGTCTCGAGGGTATCCTCGTCATGCTCGGGTACGCCCGTGACGGGATCAATCGGAACTCCCGCGTCGCGCAGCAACTCGGTGTTGGGGGCAAAGCCTGTCATGACGTAGACGAAGCGAGCAGTGATACGCTCCTCCCCATCCATCGTCGCGAGCGTCACGGCACCGGGCTCTATGCTGGCCACACGACTGTTCCATCGCAGCGCGATCGCCCCCTCCTTCGCTCGGTTCTGGACGTCTGGCAACACCCACGGCTTGATGCGCTTGTCGAAATCGGGACCGAAGTGCACCAGTGTCACGCGTGCTCCAGCGCGCCACAGGTCCAGCGCAGCTTCCGCCGCGGAATTGCCTCCGCCCACCACAACGACGTCCTGGTCGAATGCGTCGTGCCCTTCGCGATACACATGCCGCACATGCGGCAGGTTTTCGCCAGGCACGCGCAGGTAGTTGGGCGAGCCGAAGTACCCCGTCGCCACCACCACCGATCGCGCGTGCGTCGTGCGCTCGACCCCATCCGCCGTGACCGAATGCACGGCCCATCCCTCGGGTGACCGCTCCAGGCGCCCGACACGCTCGTACTGCCGCACATCCAGCCGGAAGTGCCGCACGATGGCGCGGTAGTACGACAGCCCGTCGCGGCGCGACGGCTTGTCCGCGGATACCACGAACGGAATACCCCCGAGCGACAGCTTCTCCGCCGTGGAAAAGAAACTCACGTAATACGGATATTGCGTGATCGTGCTCACCACGGAGCCCGCGTCGAGCACCACGGCCGAGAGTCCGGCGCGTTGCGCCGAGATGGCGGCGCCGAGGCCACAGGGCCCCGCGCCCACGATGAGGACGTCAAGCATGGCCACGACGCATGAGTTCCACGATCACAATCCGATGATCTGGTCGCGCCTGGTGCCCACGCTCACGTACGTGATCGGCGCCTCGCACAATGCCTCGATGCGATCGAGGTACGCACGCGCTGCCGACGGCAGGTCCGCCAGCGTGCGCGCCGCGGCAGTCGAGCTCCGCCACCCCGCGAACGTCTCGTACGTCGGCACCACCTTCTCCAGCGCAAGAAGATCGCTGGGAAACTCGTCGTGCAGTTCGCCGTCCACCTCGTACCCCGTGCAGATCTTCAATTCGGGCAGCGTGTCCAGCACATCCAGCTTCGTGACGGCAAGATCGCTGAGCCCGTTCACGCGCGTGGCATACTTCACCACGAGCGCGTCGAACCATCCGCAGCGCCGCGCGCGACCCGTGGTTGCGCCGAACTCGTTGCCCAGTGCGCGCACCTCGCTCTGGAGTGGTTCCGTGAACTCGGTGGGGAGCGGACCATTGCCAACGCGCGTCGTGTACGCCTTCACCACGCCGAGCACGCGGTCGATGGCCGTTGGGCCAATGCCGACGCCAACCGACGCCCCGCCCGCCGTGGTGTTGCTCGACGTCACGGAGGGATAGGTGCCGTGATCGATGTCCAGCAACGATCCCTGCGCGCCCTCCAGCAGCACCGCGGCCTTCGCCTTCACGGCGCGATGCACCGTGAGCCCCACGTCATCTGCCAGCGGCAACAAGCGCAGTGCAAGCCGCTCGAGTTGCGCCACCACCGCGTCCACGTCGATCACCTGGTCGGACCCATAGGCCGCGAGGCGGCGCTGCGCACTCTCGGCGCCCTTCGCCACCACCTCGCGCAACCGTGCCGGGTGGCGCAGGTCCAGCACGCGCACGCCGCGTCGCGCAATCTTGTCCTCGTACGCCGGCCCGATCCCCCGCCCCGTGGTACCGATCGCCTTGCTCGACGCACTCACCCCATCCACCAATTTGTGGTACGGCAGCACGAGGTGCGCGCGGTCGCTCACGTACAGCCGCCCCTCCACGTCCACGCCCGCCTTCACCAGCCCGTCGATCTCATCGAACAGCGTGTCCGGATCGAGCACTACCCCATTGCCGATGGCACAGCGCACGCCAGGATGCAGGATGCCGCTGGGAATCTGGTGCAGCACAAACGTGCGATCGCCGAGATCGACCGTATGACCCGCGTTTGCACCCCCCTGATAGCGCACCACCCAATCGGCGCGCTCCGCCAGCACATCCACGAGCTTCCCCTTGCCTTCATCGCCCCACTGTGCGCCGACAACGACAACCACGTGTGATTCCGGACCGAACATGTTGCTCCCGAGCGGTTTGGCCATGGCCAACAAAAAACGCCCCGCTGGTGCGCGGGGCGTTGGTCAAATCTATCGAACCGCAGGTCGAAGTCAATTTTCGCTGCCCACCAACCCTCAGACCATGGCGGCCAACAGGATCCACGCCGCCATCCCCACGCCGATGCCCACCTTCATCGCCGCGGCCAGCACCCGTCCGATCAACGCCCCCGTGGCCACGCGGGTGGAGGTACCGCCCCCGCTCCCTCCCGACATCTCGAACACGAACGCCCCCACGAATGCCCCAACGAATGCGCCCACCACGGAGCCCACGATCGGCACAGGAACGCCCATGATCGCGCCCACCATGCCGCCGATCACCGCGCCCCAGCTTGCCCGCCGCGATCCGCCATACTTGCGCGTGTACTTCGCCGTCAACGTGAATTCGATCACCTCCGCCACGATCGCCAGCGCCGTCACCACCAGCACGGTGAACAGGCCAATCGTGCCCGGAACGAGAATGGAGTAGCCCAGCGCCGCCGCTGCCAGAATCCACGTGCCCGGCAGGCCGAACGGAATCATCAGCAGACCCAGGAACAAGACGCTGGCGAGCAGAAGCACATTCATGTGGCGAGCGCCTCCGCGGCGCGGGCAAGTATTCCGGCAACCGCGTCGATCGCCGTGCCGCGCAGTGCGGCGAGTGAGTCACGCGACGTATGCACCCGGCCCAGCGTGCCCAGCGAGCCGTGACTCACGGTCACGGCCTGCCAGCCCGCCTCCGCCAACGCCGTCGAATCGGTGAGCAGCCCGAGTGGCATGCGGCGAACGCGCGGCCGCATACGCGCCGGCGCGGCCGCGCCAATCGCAGCCACCACGTGGTGCGGTGCGCGTTGGTTGTACATGATCACGAGCGTCCCCTCATCGTCCACTCCGTCGCAGTTCAGCGCGGTTCCCGTGTCATGCCCAGCTGCCCAGGCCCGCGCACCCGCAAGCCCCAGCTCTTCAGCGCCGGGCAATAGTACACCGCACGGCACGTGGTGACCCACCAGCGCCGCGGCAGTGAGGACGGCAGCCACTCCCGACGCATTGTCCACCGCACCGTCGGATCGCGCGCCCACCACGCTCGCCATCACCGGCAATGCACCAGCCGCGCCGGCGCACAATGCTACCCACCACAGCGTACGTGGTGCAGTGCCACCAGGTGTCAGCAGCAGGGCGACCACCACGAGTACGAGTGCCACAGCCAGGAGCACGA
>JACMOE010000711.1 GCA_014378185.1 Gemmatimonadaceae bacterium
GGACCCAAAGAAGTAACCTGTCTTATAACTTGTCATCCTGAGCGAGCGCAGCGAGTCGAAGGATCTGCACCTGCCGCCTGTTTGTGCGGTGCAGACCCCTCGACTCGCTTCGCTCGCTTGGGTCGACCCCTGTCGCGTACGCTTGTTGCCCCGTCCCCCCACCATGAAACACGCACTCACTCTCCTGGCGGTCGCGCTTCTCGCGACAAGCCAGGCCGCCCAGGCCCAATCGACCGACGCGCGCGTCGACTCGCTCCTTCGCCGGCTCACGCTGGAAGAGAAGATCGGCGAGATGACGCAGATCGATATCGGCGCCGTCACCCGCGGCTCCGGCAGCTCCACCAAGCCCCAACAGCTCGACTCCGCGAAGCTCGAGGAGATCCTCGTCAACCGGAACGTCGGTTCATTGCTGAACGTCGCTGGCGTTGCCCTCACGCCGGCGCAATGGATCGAGCTCACCACCACGGTGCAGCGTTTTGCCGCACGACGTCGCGTGCCCATCCCCGTGCTCTACGGCATCGACGGCGTCCACGGCCACCAGTACATGCTCGGCGGCACCATCTTCCCGCAGAATATCGCGATGGCCGCCACGTGGAATCCCATGCTCGTGCGTCGCGCGGGCCAGATCACCGCGTACGAGATAAAGGCGAGTGGTATCGGGTGGAATTTCTCTCCCGTGCTCGACGTCGGTCGCCAACCGCTCTGGTCCCGCTTCTTCGAAACGTTCGGGGAGGATGTGTATCTCACGTCCGTGCTTGGCACCGCAGCCATCGAGTCCGAGCAGGCCAACCCGCAGGCCGATATCGGCGCCATGCTGCTCGGCGTGCGGCCGTTGCCGATGCTGGGTGCCACCGCGCCACTACCAACACGGCAGCGCGAGCAGTCGAGCGTGTACGTCGCCGCCACGGGCAAGCACTTCCTCGGATACAGCTTGCCGTACAACGGAAAGGATCGTACGACGGCGTGGCTGCCCGAGCGCCAACTGCGCGAGCTCGTGCTTCCGCCCTTCCGCGCGGCCATCGATGCGGGTGTGCGCACCATCATGGTCAATTCCGGCGAGATAAATGGCGTGCCGGTCCATTCCAGCAAGGAGATCCTCACCGACCTCCTTCGCGGCGAGCTGGGATTCTGCGGCGTGGTCGTCTCGGACTGGGAGGACATCATTCGCCTTCAAACCGTGACGCACGTTGCGCGCACTCGGCGCGACGCGGTGCGCATGGCGGTGAACGCCGGCATCGACATGAGCATGGTACCGTACACCACGTCGTTCATCGACGATGTGCTGGCCCTCGTGCACTCCGGCGACATCAGCGAAGCCCGCATTGACGAAGCTGTACGGCGCATCCTGAAGCTCAAGCTCGACCTCGGCCTGTTCGAGAATGCCGCTCCGGATGCCGCACGCCTCGCCAACGCGGGTGCACCAGCGTTTCAGGCGGTGAGCCGTCGTGCGGCGGAGGAAGCAGTCACGATGGTGAAGAACGATCGCGCGCTGCTGCCACTCGCGCGTGGCACAAGGATTCTCGTCACGGGGCCCGGCGCTACCTCGCTGCCCGCGCAACAC
>JACMOE010000712.1 GCA_014378185.1 Gemmatimonadaceae bacterium
CACCGGGGCTCCAGATGACAAGGTCGGCATCGAATCCGGGGGCGCTGCATAGTCGCCAACACAGCGAACAGGGCCCACAGCAACTTTCCGCGCTTCGACCGCAACCTCAACACGGGCGGCAACAACTACGACGAGACGAAGACAGTCATCGCGCATAACGTCATCCATCACTCTGCGCAGTATCCGTCATCACTCGCGGTCACGGTCGTCAGGGGCACGCAGCCAATGGTGCCTTGAGGACTCGCGCGCCTGAACAGCGCACCTCACGGAGTCACGGCGGCGGCCTCTCGCCCGGTGGCCCTCGCCCACCGGCCCCACCTGGTCCCCGCACGGCCGGCAGCCTGGCAACGGCCTGCTCGAGCCGCTCGCGCTGGTCCTCACGAAGCATCGGCGCCAGCTCCACACGCATCGAATCCACGGACGCAGGGAGCGTTTGATTGAGCTGTTCGATCAGCATCCGGTTACGCGCCGCTGTACGCTCGATCACGAGCCGAACGGCCGACCGCTGCGCGGAATCCATCGGCGCGATGGCCGCTTCCATATGCTCGGCGAACGCGCCCGGCCTCCCCTCTCGTCCAGGATTTGGCGGTCCCATCGGCGGTCTACCACGTTCGAAGCGCGGCCGCAGCGCCCCCGCGCCAAGCACGCCGAGCAGCACGCCGAGCACGAGCGTCGCGGCGAGGAGAAGTGCGGCACTTCGCGTCACGTTCATTCAAAGGCCTCCGTGTTGGTCAGCCCCAACAAAGGCGATGTGCGCACCGCACTGCCCGACGTTTGCACAACACCCAGCACTGCACTGAACGTCGAGGGGGCACCATCTCGTGCCGTCCACCAGTTCCAGACGCCGAGGAACAGGGAGGCAGCCGCCAGGGTGGGCAGCACGCGACGCGCATATCGCTCGAGCGCCAGGTCGATGGTCTGCACGGGACGCGCCGCAAGGCGCGCCATCACGCGATCGGCAAAGCCCATCGCGAATCGGGGCAGCCCGGCGTTTTCATGCTGCGCCAGCAGGGCGTGAAGCTCGTCGTCCATCATCGGATCTCCGGATTGACGCCATCGCGCGCATAGGGGCGCAGGGCTGTTCTGAGCTGCTCCGTTGCGCGCGCCAGCCGCGACAATACCGTCCCTTCCGGAACGCCGAGTGCAACTGCCGTCTCGCGAACGGACAATCCCTGGAGCAATCGAAGCGTGACGACGGCACGGTGCTTTTCTCCCAATCGAGCCACCGCGTTTCGCACCACCTCGCGCTGCTCGAGTGCCTCGCCCGCATCCACGGCCAGCGCGGGTGCCACGGCCTCCGGAATGTCGTCTTCCTGGTCGCGGCTTCGAAAGCGCCACCGGTGACGCGAACGCTGCTTGAGTGCATTCAATGACAGGTTCATCGCGATCCGCACAAGGTACGTCTTGAGCGCGCTTTCCCCACGGAAGGCTTCGAGCGCGCGATGGAAGCGTACGAACGTCTCCTGCCCCACGTCGTCGGCGTCATCACCCCGACCCAGCATGCCGATGACGGTTGCCGCCACCACTGGCTCGTAGCGCACGACGATCTGCCGGAACGCATCATGGTCGCCCTGCCTCGCACGAGCGAGCAGTTGGGTATCGGAAGAGTCGTCGGACACGGAGCACAGAGTAACCACCTTTGACGGGACGCGCGAGTTCCAGTCCGGTTGGACAACGGCACTGCCTATCCCATTCCATTTCAGCGTGTCGCGTCGAATGGAATGGTTTGGAGGAGTCGATTGTCCAAGGCGCATCGCGCTCGGACCGAACCTCGACGACAAGGTGTCAATAATGCCTACACGACGTTTCATGCGCTCGACGATCGCGCTGCTGTGCGCCGGTGGTGCAACGGCGCTCGCCTGCTCCGGCGCCGATATCGCCAGCGCCACCACCGCCACGACCGGCGTTGTACCGGCTGCCTACAAGGCCTTCACGAGTGACGTGCAGGTCGCGCTCGATGGCGACTTCATCACGCTGACGGCCACGGGAATCCCCAACCACAAGAGCCCCTACTTCGCCACTTCCGACGCACGGTTCGAGGCGTACACCGGCACGAACGCGAACTTTGCAAAGGCGCCCGGCAGCATCACGGCGACCCGTTACGTGATGCGCATTCCCCTGCACCCCGCACGCGCCGCCACGAGTGCGCCCACACCGCTCGGCCCCATCGGTCTCGCGCTGAATGGCGTGCCGTTCTACAACCAGTACAACGGGCAGAATCGTCCGCTCACGGTGGAGATCGACAGCTTCGACCAGTACAACGGACACCCCACGCCGACCAACGCGTACCACTATCACGTCGAACCCGTGTACCTCACCCGTAGCGTGGGTTCCGACAGGCTGCTTGGCTTTCTGCTCGATGGTTTCCCCGTGTACGGGCCCGTCGAGAGCGGCCGGCGGGTGGTCAATGGCGACCTGGACCAACTGCACGGGCATCTCGGCAAGACCGCCGAGTATCCGGATGGCATCTACCACTACCACATCACGGACGCGGATCCGTTCCTCAACGGCGCTGGCTTTTATGGAAGCGCTGGTACGGTCAATCGGTGATGCGCATATCCATGTTCTGGATCGCGTCGATGATGGCGGCAATCGGCAGCTCCGCCTCCGGCCCGCCGGAGCGTCGGGATTTGCGGATCGAGCGCGCGTGGCACGCCAAGGGCGTGCTTGCGGAGGAGCGCGGGTGGCGCGGAAG
>JACMOE010000713.1 GCA_014378185.1 Gemmatimonadaceae bacterium
GTGCGCCGGACTCGGCACACACCAATCCCTTCGGAGATGAAAGCCATGGTCATTCTCGACCCGCATCGCCCATGACCGCGATTCGCGCGCGCCTCTCGGCGATGATGTTCCTGCAGTACTTCGTGTGGGGCTCGTGGTTCGTGACGATGGGCACGTACCTCAGCCGCACGCTGCATTTCTCCGATACGCAGGTGGGGAGTGCCTATGGCGCCATGGCGATCGCGGCCATCGTGTCGCCGTTCTTCATGGGCATCGTGGCCGACCGGTTCTTTTCCAGCGAGAAGCTGCTGGCGCTGCTGCACCTCATGGGCGGCGTCATCATGTACTTCCTGTCGATGCAGACCGAGTGGGGCAGCTTCTATCCGCTGCTGCTGCTCTATGCGCTGTGCTACATGCCGACGCTGTCGCTCACCAACTCCATCTCGTTCCACAACGTGACCGACGCGGCGCGCGACTTCCCCATCATCCGCGTGCTCGGCACCATCGGGTGGATCGTGGCCGGCATCACGGTGGGCAAGGTGTTGCATGCTGATGCGCTCGCAACGCCGATGCGCATTGCGGCCGGGGCCTCGATCGTGCTCGGGCTGTTCTCCCTGCTGCTGCCGCATACGCCGCCCAAGGCGGCTGGCGCGCCCTTCAGCGTGCGCGATGCGCTGGGACTCGATGCGCTGCAGCTGTTGAAGAACAACGACTTCCTGATCTTCGTGCTCGGGTCGTTCCTGCTCTGCATTCCGCTCCAGTTCTACTATGCGTTCACGAATCCTTTCCTGAACGAGATCAAGGCACCGGAGCCGGCGTTCATCCAGACGTTCGGGCAGATGTCCGAGATCGGCTTCATGTTGCTGCTGCCGTTTGCGTTGCGGAAGTTCGGCATCAAGTGGATCATGCTGATTGGCATGCTGGCCTGGTCGCTGCGCTACTTCGCGTTCGGCGCGGGCAACATCAGCTCGGGCATGTGGCTGCTGTACGCCGGCATCCTGCTCCACGGCGTGTGTTACGACTTCTTCTTCGTCGCGGGGCAGATCTACACGGACCAGGTGGCCGGCCCGAAGATCCGCGCGGCGGCGCAGGGGTTCATCAACCTGGTGACAAATGGCGTCGGTTACCTGATCGGCGCGTCAGTGAGCGGCATGGTGGTGAACCGCTATGCCACCACGGGCGCAGACGGTGTGGTGACGCACGACTGGGCGAGCATCTGGCGCGTGCCGGCGATCGGCGCGGCGGTGATTTTCCTGATCTTCGCGTTCCTGTTCAGGCCAAAGGTGCAAGTCGGACAGTCGGACAGTCAGACAGCCTGAGAGCGGGTCACCTGCAGGTCGCTCTGCCATGATCTACACAGCCGGGTCGCTTTCCCACGCGACCCGGCTGTGTAGCATATCGCTCGCACGTCAGCAGCCCTCGGCCGCCATCTTTGCTCATGCGCGCGATCGCTCGTGACATCGCCGCTTACCTGGCCGTCTTCGGCCATACCCTAATCTTCTAAGGATAGGCCTCTCCCACGCCCGCTCCCGCTGGACTCGAGCTCCTCCTCGACATGCTCATCCTCAAGACCCTGTCGTGGGCGCCCATGCACAGACTCGCTGTTCTCCGCTGGATCGAAGGCGCCACGCGCGAGCGTTTTCAGACCTCGCAGAGGATTGTGCAAGACTTTAGACGCGCCTCCTATTGTTCAGGCAATTCGCGGATGTAGGCTTCTCGGTGCCGGCGGCGGCTGGGATCACTTGCGTCCTATCGGCGTTGCCTCCGCGCGAGCTGTCCTCTCAGCGTCGTTGCGTTGGAGCGATATCGGTCACCGTCGCGAACGATGATCTGAAGTCGCTCGAGTTCCTCGAGGTCGCGCGCCAGCGTGCGCCCCGATAGCCCGCCGTACTGCTGCGCAATTCTCGGATTGACCAGGGCAATCTGCTCCGCGCTCAGTGCGCCATCCATCGGCAACGCCAACGCCAGCTCACGCTGCCGAGCGAACACGACCTTTTTCCGATACGACTTCTCCGCGAATCGGTCATAGATCAGCTTCCGCCACGTAATCTCGAATTGGTTCTGCTGCACGAGCGTGAGGGTCTTCATCAAGCCATCACGCAGCCCCTGAATTGCGTATTCGATGAACGCCGAGAGGTCCCGCGAATTGTTTGCCTTGTCGATCTGGCGGTAATACTCGGTGCGTGTCTCGTTGTAGAAATTCGAGAGGATGTGCGAGGCGATGTCGGGAGTTCCTGCACGGAGCAGAATGTAGAATTCGACGAGTCGCCCAGTGCGGCCATTGCCGTCGGCGAACGGGTGAATCCACTCGATGTAGACGTGCGTAACGATGGCCTGAATGACGGCTTGCGCGAAGGTCTGGCCTCGTTCAAAATGAAATTCCTCCCTGAGCCAGTCGCACAGGTGCTGCACGAGTGCGGCAATGCTCTCGGGATGCGGCGTTCGATACGGTCCCACGACGCGCTGATCGCGGCGTAGCTCACCAGGGATCGCGTCGAAGTGCTCACCGAGATCGTGGCCGATCATGGCATGGAAGCGCCGAAGGAGGCGTTCGCTGACTGGCTCCGACCTTCCGTCGCGTACCGCCTCGAGCAGTAGCGTATTGAACGCCTCGAGAATATTGCGGACTTCCCGCTCCTGATACTCCTTGCTGGGCGGAAGTGATTTCCCCGCGGCAACGCGCTCGATCTCCTCGTCGGTGAGGGTATTGCCCTCGATTGCCGTAGTGGCCTGCGCGCCCTTCGTCAGGGAGATGTGAAGCAGACGCTCATGATACTCAGGCAGAATTGGCGTGTTGGAGATTGCCGTCACGATGGCATCGCACTGCCCCAACTCGAAGCTGGCCTTTTCGCTGAGCTCCCATCTCCGCTGGAAAGAGAGGTGGGGATAGGACGGGATATCTTTTGGCATAAAGGCGTCAAAGAGGCTGACAGATAAGATATACTATCTGTCAACCCGCTATGTAAACGCGCAGATATTCACGGACAACCAAGCTGCCATTATTGCCCTCAAATCACGGACAGCTATGCGATGGCTTGCCTGATTCGCGTCACGGCAGTCGAACTCGTCGCCACCCGCTCGTAATCACCCGGCGCGGCCGCCCGCGCGAGCGTCACCCCTGCGCGACGATGCACCATCCTGCTCTCGACATGCGCCGCCGCGCGCACGTGCACCTCTCCCACCCCTGACTCCCGCACCACCTCGGCCACGTTATCATCGTTGATCCCGCCGCCAGCCAGGATGCCAATTCGCCCATTCGCCTGCCGCACCAGCGACGCCAACGACGCCGCACCCTCCAGCGCCGTCGCCGCCCCACCCGACGTGAGCACACGATCAACGCCAAGCTCGATCAACGCCTCCAGCGCCACCTCCCTGTCGCGCGCGAAATCGAACGCCCGATGAAAGGTGACCTGCATCCGCCCGGCAGCCTCCTTCAGCGTGTGCACGGTGCCGATGTCCACGTCACCGTCCCGCGTCAGGGCGCCGATCACCACACCATCCACGTCCATCGCCCGCGCCGCAGCGATGTCGCGCACCATCACATCCACCTCGTCCGCATCGTAGAGGAAATCGCCGGCGCGCGGCCTGATCAGCACGAATACCGGAATTTCGACCCGCTCCCACACCGCGCCAATCAGCCCGGCACTCGGCGTCACGCCTCCCTGCAATAGCTCGCCGCACAGCTCCAACCGGCCGGCGCCACCGCGCTCCGCCTCCAGCGCCGAGTCGATGGCATCGACACACGCTTCGACGAGAACGCTCACGCGCCCTGCCTGGGCGGCGTCCACGTGCCACGCGCCACGGCGGGACGGAACGCGTCGAGTCCCGGCGGCGGAAAGTCCAGCGTCCTTCCCTCCTCCGCGCTCTGGTACGCGGTCATCAACATCTGCACCACCTCGAGCCCGTCGTCCAGGGTGAGCAACGGCGTCTCCTTGCCGAGAAAGCAGCGCACGAAATGCCGGTCCTCGGCCTCGTAGCCGTATGCTACAGCCTCGTTGGCCACGACAGGCATCTGCCCGGTCTCCGCATTCTGCTTCTCCACCAGGTCTTCACCGGCGCGCCCCTTCACCTCGCGACTGAAGAAAAGCTTCAGCCCCGCATCGAGGCTGTTCCACGCCATCGAATACTCCGGACCGAGCAACTCGGCCGAGAGTCGCAGGCCGGCGCCCACATAGCTCCATGACGTGGACGTTTCGCCGATAATGGTGTAGCCGTCGTCCGTCTCGAACTCGATGGTGGAGCTCGCGAAGTCCTCGCTGGGGTGCTTCGAGTAGTCCACGCCCTTCTGAGCCTTGGCGAGCTTCGCCGCGTACTCGGGCCTCGACCACTTGAGCGACGCGATGTGCGCCGTGATGCGCTTCGGCTTCACGGTGCTGAGTGGGCTACCCGGCTTCGTCAGCAGGTGCCGCACGACGAGTACCGAGTGACACATCATGTCGTTGAGCACGCCGCCGCCCTGGAGCGCACCCTGCCAGAACCACGGCGTATGCGGACCGCTGTGTTCCTCGGCGGCACGCGCGAGGTACGGACGGCCTGTAGTCGCGGCGCCGCGCGCCCAGATCAGCGCGCGCCCCGCTTCTACCTGGGGCGCAAAGACCTGGTCCTCGAGGTAGCCGTGCATCAGCCCCACACTTTTCACCAGCCGCAGCACTTCCTTCGCTTCGGGCACATTGCGTGCGAGGGGCTTCTCGCAGGCGATGCCCTTGAGCGTGCCGCGCCCGCGCTGGAGTGCATCGACGATTTCCTCGACGTTCTCCACGCGCGCCTGGTTGGGCCCGGTGATCCAGATGGCGTCGATGGCCGGGTCGGCCACCATGTCACCAATGGACGCGTACGCCTTCGCGGCACCGACGTCGAGCTCGTTGGCGTAGCGCGCGGCATCCGCGGCGCGCCCGGCGTCGGGGCTCCAGACGCCGAGGACGTCTGCATCCCGAACGCCCTTCCAGCCGAGCATGTGGAAGCGGGCGTTGAAGCCGCTGCCGATGAAGCCGACGCCGAGTCGATTGTCTTTCACGCGCAGCGTCGGTGGGTGGATGTGGTGAAAAACGGCAACGGCAGAACATCAACAGCAAGAATGAACCACAGGGGACACAGAGGACACAGGGGAAGCAACGGCTTTGCACGCAATCAGCTGCTCTTGCTGTCCCCGTGACCTCCGTGTCCCCTGTGGTTGAAGCTTTTGCAGTTCTCGATCCTACATCCCGGTCGCCTTGCGACGCCGCGCCAGGCTCGCGTCATACTCCTCATATGACACACCCAGCTTCTTCGTCGCGGCGGGCGGGCACCCGTTCCAGCCAGGATTGAACACGTTGCCGATGTACTGGATGTCCTGCCAGCCCATCGCACTCGAGAAGAACGCGCTGCCCACGTTGTTGCGGAAGCGGTCGAACCACTGCGCACCGCGCTTCAATTCCGGCGACGCCTTCTTCGGGTAGGCAATGTCGTCCAGCACCGCGCGGCGATGGGCATCCGTGCTCGACACGAAGTCCGTGCCGAAGCGCTTCCGCATTTCCTCGTCCAGCCATCCCAGGCCGCCACGCATCGACACCTTGGACGCCTCGGAAGTCTCCTTGTCCATCAACATGAAATCGATGAACTCCGGCGCCTTCGCGTCCGTCGCACTCCCGGAGCGTTCGTCCTTGGGGATGACGATATCCGCCAGCACGCGCACGGTTCGCCATTCGTGCGTATTGAAGAACTTCGGCGCGTATGGCGCCGCCTCGCCTGCCGCAGTATCCGCGTGCAGCGCCGCGACCATCCGCGTCGTGCGCTCCACACTCGGGCCGCTCCACTCGAGCATGCCCGCCAGCGGCACGGCACCGAGTGCCTTGAGGGCGTCGCGTCGATTGAGGTCGCTCACAGGGCACCTGCCTTGCGCTGCTGGGTGATGATGTCCGACGTGCGCCACGCGAGCGCAAGGATGGTGAGCGTCGGATTCTTGTCCGCCTGCGTGGTGAACGGCCCGCCGTCGGCGACGAAGAGATTCTTGCAGTCGTACGCCTGGCAGTTGGCGTTGAGCACGGCAGTATTCGGGTTCGCGCCCATCTGCACGGCGCCCACCTCGTGGATGATCGACCCGCCGGTGGAGAGCCCATACCCCTGCTCCTTCGTGGGCATCGGGCCGAACACCGTGCCACCCATCTCCGCGATGAGCGAACGGAAGGTCTCCTGCATGTGCTTCGACTGGTTGTACTCCGCGTCACTCCACTTCCAGTGAAAACGCAGCACCGGAATGCCGAACTGGTCCACCACGGTGGGATCGATCTCGCAATACGAATCCGCGTTGGGCAGCATCTCTCCTCGGCCGGAGAAGCCGATGGTGGCACCGTAGTACTTGCGGTAGTCGTCCTTGAGCGACTTGCCATAGCCACCGCCACCCGGATACCCGGCAATGCCACCCATGAAGCCGTAGCCCGGCGCGCTCAGCCCGCCGTATACTTCGATGTGATAGCCGCGGGGGAAGTCGAGCTTCTTGTTGTCGAGCCACCAGGGCATGTACACGTGCATGCCGCCCACGCCGTCCTCGTTGTGCGGCACGTGGTCCACCATGGACGGGATGTAGCCTGAGACGTTCGTGCCCGTGGTATCGGTGAGCCCCTTGCCCACCCAGCCAGACGAGTTGCCCAGTCCCTGCGGAAACTTCGCCGACTTGGAGTTGAGCAGCAGTCGAGCCGATTCGCACGCACTCGCGGCCAGCACGACGACGCGCGCCCTCACGTGCTTGTCCAGACCGGTGCGCTTGTCCACGTATGTGACGCCCGTCGCGAGACCATCCTTGCCGACGGTGACCTCGCGCGCCATCGCATTCGTGATGAGCGTGAGCCGACCCGTCTTCAGCGCCGGGCCGATGAGCACATCCGGACTGGAGAAGTTGGCCTTCACCGAGCAGCCGCGGTTGCACTGGCCGCAGTAGTGACACGCCTGGCGGCCATTGATGGCCTTCGTCGTGATGGAGAGGCGCGACGGAATGCAGGTGATGCCGAGCTTGTCGCTCGTCTTCTTCACCAGCAGCTCGTAGCAGCGCGGGCGCGGTGCCGGCTGGAAGTTGCCGTCCGGATGGTTGCGCAGGCCTTCATTGCTGCCGAACACTCCGATGAGGTCGTCCACCTTGTCGTAGTACGGCTTCACGTCGTCGTACGAAATCGGCCAGTCCTCGCCGAGGCCGTCCGCGCTCTTGCCCTTGAAGTCGTCCGGACCGAAGCGAAGCGAGATGCGGCCCCAGTGGTTGGTGCGTCCGCCCAGCATGCGGCCACGCCACCAGTCGAACTGCGTGCCTGGCGCGCGCGTGAACGGTTCGCCCTCGATGTCCCAGCCGCCGTCGCAGGCGTCGAACTCGCCGAAAGGGCGCGAGCGCTTGGACGCACCTCGACGCGGGGATGCCCACGCGGGTGTGAGCATCTGGGAGTTCTTGCTGGCGAACCATTCGCCGCCGGCTTCCAGCATCACCACCTTGGCGCCAGACTGCGTGAGCGCGTAGGCTGACATGCCGCCACCGGCTCCGGAACCAACAATGCAAACATCGAAATCTTCCATTGAGTCCCCTGGGGAAGCCCAGAATTTGGGGCAGGGTGCAGGTCAGGGGGAAGACTTTGGGCAGAAATGGGACAAAACTCGCCCATCTCGCACCGCAGTGACCGCTCGATGACCTCGCACTGACCCCAACTCGGCATCCTTGATCCACGAAGAGCGCAACCGCCTTCCCCCCCGCCATTGGAGCCGCAGATGAGCACATACGGCACGCGCCTGGAGCGCGGCAGTTGGGCGCTGTACGACTTCGCGAACACGATCTTTTCCATGAACGTGGCCACGCTGTACTTCGCCGTGTGGTTCGTGGAGGACCTGCACCAGTCCAACACCCGACTTGCCATCGCCTCGGCGCTCGCGTCGGTGCTCGTGGTGTTGTCGGTGCCACTGCTGGGCGCCATTTCCGACGCCCGTCAGGTACGAAAGCCGTGGGTCATTGGCTTCACCGTGGTGTCGTGCGTTGCCTGCGCGGCCATCGGGGCAGCGGGTGCGGGCCGGATTGCCTGGATCTTCGCCGCGTACGTCATCGCCAACTACACGTACCAGGCGGCACAGCCGTTCTACAACGCGATGATGGCCGACCTCGCACCGCCCGAGGAACTGGGACGGCTGTCAGGCATCGGCACCGCTGTCGGCTACCTGGGCACCATCGTGGGCCTCCTGCTCGTGGTGCCGTTCTTCAACGGCGCGTGGCCGGGAATTGGCGCGCTACCTGCCGGCCTCATTCACACGCTGCGGAGCATCGTTCCGTTCACGTCGCAGGGGGGCCGCGCGGCGACATTCGCTCCCACTGGGCTGCTGTTCCTGATCTTCTCGCTGCCGTTGTTTCTCTTCTGCCGAGACCATCATCCGCGCGCCGGTGCCATCCAGTTGCGCGGCGCTCTTCGCGACGTCCGACACACGCTGCGCGACGCTCGCCAGCATCCGGGCACGCTGCCATTCATCATCGCGTCGTTCCTGTATCAGGACGCCATCGGCACGATCATCGGCTTCATGGCGCTCTACGCCGTAAAGGCGATGCACTTTGCCGCCGGCTCCGAGACCACGCTCTTCCTGGTGCTGACGCTGCCCGCCATCGTCGGCAGCTATATCGCCGGACGGCTGGTCGACCGCATCGGTGCTCGGCGCACTCTCGTGCTGTCGATCGTCGCGTGGATCGTGTTGTTGCTCGCCATGATAGCGGTGCCCACGCAGAACGCGTTCTGGATCGTGGGACTCGGCATCGGACTCATTTTCGGCTGGGTGCCGACGGCCGAGCGGCCGGTGCTGCTCTCGCTGGTGCCGGAGGAGGAGGCGGGGCGGTTCTTCAGCCTGATGCTGTTGTCATCGCGCGCCGCGGCGGTGGCGGGCCCGCTCATCTGGGGCGTGACAGTGGACTCGCTCGAGCCCGGGTACGGCTCTGGACTCGCCTATCGCGTGGCCGTGCTGACGGTGGCGGCGATGTTCGCGGCGGCGTGGTTCGTCATGCGACTGGTGCCTGACGATCACGCCAGGCGCCGCTTGGAATTCGAGGTTTGATTGCTCTCCTGCGCATGAGCGTGAGCGTGAAGCCTTCAGCTTTGAGCAAACAGAGCTCGAGCGTGAGCTGGAGCTCGAGCTCGAGCTCTGACAGGCTCATTGCTGGAGGCTCACGCTCACGCTCACGCACCCCGGTGAATGGACCAGCACTGAAGTAGCGCGGTAGAGAAGGCAGGTTTCACCTCACCGAATCCGCACGACCTTCGGATTGCTGTCCCCCTTTGCCGCAAACCGCGTGAACACCTCCGGATCGTGCCCGGGCACGATCAACCGCAGCGACGACGCCAGCATCTTCATCCGATCCTGCGCGCGAAGGTTCGAGAGCGAGTCCAGCGTCTGCGCAATAGGACGACGCTGGTCGAGATTCTCGTAGAGGTATGCATTGTCCGAGGCGAGCACGATCGTGCCGTCAGGCGTCTGCACAGTCGCGAACTGCGACGCATAGGTGTGCTTGCCGCCTGTGTACACACGGATGCCCGGCATGATCTCCTGATCATCACCCTCGACGAGCTGCACCCGGCCCGCGCGCTTGAGCGACGCCAGCATCACCGCGTCCAGTGAATCCACCGCGCGATCGAGCACCCTGCCGTCGTCGTCCAGATGATGGGCGTACTCGTCGCGCTGGATCCAGATGCGTGCTCCGGGAAAGAGGTCAGCACCATCCATGTGGTCCCAATGCACGTGCGAGACGATGATGTCGGTGACGTCTTCGGGCCGCACGCCAGCGAGCCGCACGGCCTCTGATGGTCGAAGGAAATCCGACGGCTTCCAGCGTTGGAGGAACTTGTCGCGGTAGAACCCCGCATCCATCAGCACCACCCGACCATCCGGCCGACGCACCAGCCAGACCATCGCCGCAACGTCGAGCCTCCGGCTGGTGTCTGCACCGCGGACCAGTGCCGAGACGGGAAGGTTGGAGAGTGTGGCATAGCGTATCGCCTGAACGCTGGTGTTGGGTGCGTTCGCCGTGCGATTGACCCTGACGCGAGTGCACCCGGCAATTAAAGACACAATTGCCGCGGCGATGAGAAGTCGGGAAGCAGGACGCATCATGCGTGAAGGGCTCGTGTTTCAACTGCAACAAATTGAACCACGGAGGTACGCAGAGGGACGCGGAGGAAACCAGGGCATGTTTCCCGGCGGTCCTCCGTGTCCCCTGTGTCCCCTGTGGTAAATGCAGTTGTAGCGGCGCGTGGACGACGTCCGGCGCGCGCGTTGCGTTCGCGCTTATTGCCCGCTCATCACCTGACCATCGGCCCAATGAAGTGCCACGCTATGGCGCAGATTGCGATGATCAGCACCAAGTGAATGATGCCGCCCAGCACCTTGCGAAGCAGCATGAACGCAAGCAGCCAGACGACGAGCAGGACGACGCCAACAGTGA
>JACMOE010000714.1 GCA_014378185.1 Gemmatimonadaceae bacterium
GTGTACTGCACATGCGGCAAGCCACTCTCGCTTCTGCACCGCCAGCTGCATTCAGGCGGCCCAGGCGTTCGATGCGTGCCGGCCGACAGTGCTCGCACGCCGGCAATTGTTCGATATCCCACAGGTCGGCCGTGACGACTGCATCCGTGAACTGCGCGCAGCCGTCGAGCGCCATTTCCAGTTGCAACAGGGTGGGGGGATCGAAATGTCCCTCCGCCTGGAGCCGCTCCATCTCACCATTCCCTCCCCGTACCGGAATGATCGAAACCACTGACGCGCCACGCTCGACGGCGTACTCCACGGTGCGAACCGTTGATGATACCGCCTCGCCAGTACTCACCCACGGTGCGCCGAGAAGGACGAAGACGCGCATGTCGATATCATTATCCCGGAGAAATGCCGCCGCCCGATCGAATCGTGGAAGATCGAGCCGCTTGTTGAGCTGCGCGATGGCAACAGGATGGATCGTCTCCAAACCCATCGCGACTTCGAGACGGCCGGAAAGCTGTCGCGCGAACGCAAGCGTGCGCGGGCCAATGGTGCTCGCGTGGGACTCGACCGTCACGCCACTGAACGGGGACGCCAGGAGTGCCATTCCCGCCAGATCCTCCGGCGGTACGGCTCGCTGGTCGAAAAAGTTGCTCGCGTTATAGAGCTTGATCCGATCCGGAACCGGACCGGCATGCGCGTTGACCACGCTCGCCAACTGGGCGGTCAGCGCACCCGGAGGTGTGGCGCCGTCAACAGTCCACTTCCAGAGATCGCAGAACGAACATGTGAACGGGCACTCGGCGCCAGCAAGAAAGACGGTGAGCGCCTGTTCAATGGCCCCGCCTGGCCGGCGTTCCTGTTCCAGCACCGTGCCGTGCGCCTTGTATGGATCGACGTACGCCTTTGGCGGCCGCAGGCCCCGAATCCGCCGATCCGCTGCCTGCCCTGGGCTTTCCGACTGCGCCGACGCACTCACACGACGGCAACCAGTCCGCCAGTCTCGGGCCGAGTGTGCAGCATCTCGAAGTGATTCCGGTAGTGCGCTTCGTTCTCCGGAAACAATCGCTCCGCTTGGCCCGCCGACGCCGACCCGTGCTGGAAACGGCGCTTGGGGAAAATCGGCATGTCGATTCCAAGTACCGCCCGGATCCCGCGGGCCACCACCTCGCCCTTGAGGGCGTAGAGTCGCTCATGCGACCCCTCGGTGAGCTCGGCGAACGGAATGGCTTCCGCCACGGCAATCACGGATGGCCGGGTATAGGGACTGAAGGACTCGAATCCGGACGCATTCGCGCAGGCATAGCTGCGAACGCAGCCACGACTGTAGCCCCCGGAGTAGGTAAGCGAGTGCTTGATGGACTCGACTCCCCATCCTTCCTGGTACAGCATGCGGTTGTTCACCACGCTGCGAATGGTGAGCTCCGTGTTTTCCTCGATGGGATAGTCCTTGAGGTTCTCGTCGCCACCATCGCCGTCCACCAGCAACCGCCAGTCCGGATACCGCTCGCGAATCCCGGCGAGGAGTGCAAGGTTCACGGCCGCGCACTCGACGTCGAGTCGCTTGTAGTCCTCGATGACTGCCACCGCGCGCAACGGATCCAGCGCGCTCGATGGCACGTCGATGATCTCGCCCAGCATCTCGAGGCTCGTGCGGCTCAGGAATTCGTGCGCCTGGCGTGCGTCTTCTCCGGCGCCATCCACGGAGAGTGTGAACGCCTTCAATCGCGCCGGCGACGAACCCCCGTTCAACAGCAATGCGTTCAGGCAGAGCAGGACCGCACCGCTGTCGATGCCTCCGGAAAATGGAACGCCTATGGGCGCGGCAGGGTCCTGCACCGAGAGCCACCGTCGCAGTTCACCCTGGACCGCCTCGATGTACTGGCGGCCCATGATATCCATGTCCTTCGTGAGCGTATTCCGCGGCGGGTCGAAGAACCGCTGGTGCACCGGATTGGGGTCCGGGCAGCCCACCAGGCGCAGCGTCGTGATGTGATGCGCCGGCACCATGCGCGTGTAGCTCGGATGGAACTGGGCACTCCACCCGCGGCGCGAGAGTTCCGTGGCAATGTCATCGATACGGTCAGCCACTATCAGGACTGGCCCATCGGTGGACTTCGCGAGGAAATAGCGCATGGGGCGGTCGAGGCTTCGCGCCAGCACGATCCGCTGTCCCTCCTGCGCGATGATGGCAAACGAGCCATCGACGCGGAGCACCGCCTCGACGTCACCGGCAAGCAGCCTGCGTTGCACTTCGGTTTCGTCAATCGACCAGAGTCGCTGGGACTGTGCCGGAATCAGATTGATGATGCGAGAAATTGGCAGCTGTTGATTCATGCGAAAAAATTACCTCTCGGCTGGCCGCGCTGCCAGTACGTTTCCTCGCAGGCACGGTGTGCCCACACTTCGTTGACAGAGCTCAACGCGCCGTCGTATCCTCTCCCTTCCGCCGTGCTCCCCAACACCGACCCGCGATGACGACGTCTGCTCAAATGCCGCGCCGGGCCCTGCTCGCGCTCGTATTCCTCCTCTCGACTGCTTGCACCAGGACCGAAGATCGGCCGCTGTTCAAGCTCCTCGGCGCTGATCAAACCGGTGTCACGTTCGCGAACACCATCACCACAACCGACTCCCTCAACGTGCAGTCCGATGTCTACATCTACAACGGCGCTGGAGTCGCCGTCGGTGATATCGACAATGACGGCCTGCCCGACATCTTTTTTGCCGGCAACATGGTGTCGAGCCGCCTGTACCTGAACAAGGGGCACATGCGGTTCGAGGACATCACGAAGCAGGCGGGCGTGACCACCAACCGGTGGGTCACGGGCGTCACGATGGTGGACATCAACAATGACGGGTATCTCGATATCTACGTGTCCGTGTCCGGCCCGCCCTGGTCCAGCCCTTCTGACCGGCGAAACATGCTGTTCATAAACAACCGGGACCGGACCTTCACCGAATCAGCGGCCCAGTACGGTATCGCCGACACCAACTTCACCACGCACGCCGTCTTCCTGGACTACGACGGAGACGGCTGCCTGGACCTCTTTCTGCTCAACAATTCGCCGAAGGACTTTTCCCGTGGTGACGTGGCAACGCACCCATCGGGCATGCGAGGCGAGACGCCCGGCAGTCACAATGTGTTGTACCGCAACACCTGTCACGGATCATTCACGGACGTATCCCGGGAAGCCGGCATCCTGAAGGAGGCCGGGTACGGACTCGGCGTGGCTGTCGCTGACATGAACGGGGACGGCTGGCCCGACATCTACGTGTCCAACGACGGGGCACCCAACGACGTCTTGTACATCAACAACGGGAACGGGACGTTCACCAACAAGGCTGCCCAGTGGCTCAAGCACACCAGCATGGCGGGCATGGGCGTGGACATCGCGGACTTCAACAACGACGGGCGGCCCGACATCGTCCAGGTGGACATGATGCCGTCCGACATGCGCCATCGCAAGCGCATGAGCGGGTTCGCGACCTACGGCGGCGTCCTGGAGTATCGCAACCGGGGGTTTCGCGATGACTACGATGTCAACGCCCTTCAGCTGAACAACGGCGTCACGAAGGAGGGCGATGTCATCTTCAGCGATATCGCGCGCATGGCCGGCGTAGCCGCGACGGACTGGAGCTGGAGCGCACTGTTTGCGGATTTCGACAACGACGGCTTCAAGGACATCTTCATCGGCAATGGCTACCCCAAGGCCGTGAACGACCTGGATTACCAGACCGCGGCCAATGGCGCGCGCCGGATGGGCAACGCAAGCCGCGCGCGGCAACTCCTCAAGGATGTATATGCCTGGAACGTTCCCAGTCATCTGTTCCGGAACAACGGCGACCTCACCTTCACCGACAAGGCGAAACAGTGGGGGATCACGACGCCGAGCTTTTCCTACGGCGCCGCGTATGCCGACCTCGACAACGACGGAAAGCTCGATCTCGTGGTGAACAACATCGATGCGCCGGCATTCATCTATCAGAATGTCCAGCCCCAGGACGATGCCCATCACTACTTGCGCATCAAGCTCATCGGAGATTCGCTCAATACACGTGGCCTGGGTGCGACCCTCACCCTCACCACCGGCAGCAGGAAACAAACCGTCTATTTCTCGCCCGTGCGAGGCTTCATGTCCAGCATGGACGATCCGGTGCATTTCGGAGTGGGTCGCGCCTCCCGTGTGGACAGCCTCGAGGTCGCGTGGCCGGATGGCCGCTTCCAGCTCTTCACCAACCTGGCGGTGGATCGCGTCATGGTGGTGAAGAAGTCCGAGGCAACGCAGAAGCGACCGCGTGGAGCGCCTGCGTCCGTGCGAGAGCCGCTGTTCGAGCCCGCGACCGCCGCTCGCGCACTGGCGTATCAGCACCGTGCGGCATCGGCCGTGGATTACACCGTGCAGCCCCTGTTGCCATACATGCTGTCCAGCCAGGGCCCTCCCCTGGCCGTACATGATGTGAACGGTGACGGACTCGATGATGTGTTCATCGGCGGCGGCGCCGGTGTGCCGGGCAAGCTCTTCCTCCAGCAGAAGAACGGAAGCTTCATCGAATCGTCGCAAGGCCAGCCCTGGGAGGCGGACAAGGCGTTCGAGGACTGGGGTGCGGTCTTCTTCGATGCGAACGGGGATGGGTTGCCGGACCTGTATGTAGCGAGCGGCGGGTATCAGCTCGGACCCGGTTCACCGTTGCTGCAGGATCGCCTCTACATCAACAAGGGCGGCGGCAGGTTTGCTCGAGCACCGCAGGGTGTTCTTCCCACCATGCTGACCAGCACAGCTACGGTCCGCGTCGGGGATTTCAATGGCGACGGCCGGCCGGATCTGTTCGTCGGCGGTCGCATGACGCCACGGAATTACCCGTCACCCGCTCGCAGCTACATCCTCCGGAATGACGGGGATCACTTCACGGACGTGACGGAGGAAGTAGCCCCCGAGTTGGCACACCCCGGTGGAATGATCACCGATGCCGCCTGGGTCGACTTCGACGGCACCGGCCACCTCGGTCTGGTTACGGTGGGAGAATGGATGCCCATCCAGTTCTACCGCAACGATGGAAAGCGATTGCACAACGTCACGCAGTCAACGCATCTGCCACCCATGCGCGGCTGGTGGTCCAGTCTTGCCGTGGGCGACTTCGACCACGACGGTCGCCCTGACATCGTGGTGGGAAATCTCGGGTTGAATCAGGCGTATCAGACATCAAGGGACAATCACTTTGGTGTCTATGCCACCGCATTCACCGGAAATCAGAACGCGGATGTGCTGCTCACCCAGGAAATGGGCGGGAAGGAATTTCCATACGCCGGCCTCGCGTCACTCGGCCGCGAGATCTACACGCTGGGCGTGAAATTCCCGACATACGGATCGTTCGCCGATGCGTCGGTCGACCAGATGTTCGGCGCTCCCCTTCTCGAAAAAGCGCTTCACTATCAGGTGGATACCTTCGCCAGTGTCTTCCTCCACAATGACGGGGGCGGAAAGTTCAGCTCTGTGGCACTACCCAACCTGGCGCAGATCGCGCCGATCAGGGGCATCATCGCGCACGACGTGGACGGTGATGGTAATCTCGACCTGATCATTGCCGGAAACCTGTACGACGTCGAGCCCAATACGCCGAGGGCGGATGCCGGCAACGGCCTCTGGCTGCGGGGCGATGGCAAGGGGCACTTCACCCCTGTGCCTCCGACGGAAAGCGGCTTTCTGGCTCCCCTGAAGGTTTCGGGGTTGGCCCTGATCAACACGCCGACCGGAAAGGCGGTGCTTGTTGCCAATACGGGCAGTGCGTTGCAGACATTCATCATCCGGAAACGAGATCACGGCACCGGTACGCCTGCACCGGTGCCGTGATTGGTTGTCGTCCTGAACGAAGTGAAGGACCTGCTTCTACCCCACCAGGTCCTTCACCCCGGAATGCTACCAGCCGTTGTTCTGCTTCAGCCCACTACTTGCCCCGCCCTTGGACAGTTCAATCTGAATGGCCGGGATCGGGTACAAGGCGTGACGGGCTGAAAACGCAGCCGAGTTGCCAAGTTGGAGTCGTCGGGTCTTCTCGGCGCCTCCCGCCACTCCATTGAGATACGCATTGAGCGTCGTCTCGGCCGTTCCCCAGCGCCGAAGGTCGAAGAAGCGGACCCCTTCCATGGCCAGTTCCAGACGGCGCTCATCACGCACCGCTTGGCGGGCTACCGACTGACTGGCGAACGGCGCGGTGTATGAGCCGATCTTGTACTTGGCCCAGGTGATCGACGGGTCGTCGATCGGCACCGCGATGGTCGCGCGATCCTTTCCGGGACCCTGCACGCGAACCGCGGCGCGGGCCCTGATGTCGTTCACGATCTGCCTGGCGTTCTCCATGGATCCCGCCTCCACTTCCGCCTCGGCCAGCAGCAACAGCATGTCGGCGTAACGGAAGATGTGGATGTTCACCGAATTCAGCTGCTGGTTGTTCCAGCCAACGGTGCTTTCGGCACCACTGGACTTCTCGTGGACGTTCTTCTTGTTGCTGTACACACCGCCGTAACTGGGCGACCGAATCCATTCCGAGGTATGCGGCCCCCAGTCCTTGTACGGTACGCCATCGCGACCAACCGTGTAGTCCAGTCGCGGATCTACCGGTGCCTGCATGGCCGCAGTGAAGTTTGCGTTGCTGGCGTTCCAGGTGGCATTCGTGAGCGATGCAGGAAGCCCAGTGGTGGCATCCGTCGCGAAGAAATTGACCAGGTTCTGTGACGGCTGATGGAATCCGCAGCATCCAAACGGGCTGCCTGAATGCGGGAACGTGAGCCGTTCACCGAAGTTGGCGTTGTTTCCGTTCGGCTCCCCGTCATTCGCGGACGCCTGGTACGCGAGGATCGTTTCCCGGCCGTTTTCGTAGTTCTGGAAACCGGTCCAGACGCGGTCATAACTCACTTCGAGTGCGTACGGTCCGTTTGCCTTGACATCGCGCAGGGTTACGAGAGCCTCGGCAAACTGGCCGTTATACATCTGGACGCGCCCCTTGAAGGCCTTGGCGGTCCACTGCGTGACCCGTCCCACGTTTCCGTTGCGCGGAGTGGTGGGCAGCAGGGCGATGGCGGCATCGAGATCCTTGATGATCTCCTTGGCCACCTCGTCCTTCGTGGAATTGGCCTTCCGGAAATCCGTGTCCGTCTCGCGGAAGTACGGAATGTTACCCCACATGCGCCACGCTTCGAAGTGGTAGTGCGCCCTGAGAAAGGTCGCTTCTCCCTCGATGCCCTTGGTGTCTGCCGTGGTGAAAACGCCCGGCGACCCTGCCGCGACAGTCTTGAGCAGGTTGATCGTCGCATTGCTGCGAACGATTCCCTCGTACGCGGCGCGCCACTTGTCGTTCAACTCGCCTTCGACGCCAGGCGCGGACCACTGGTACTGCTCGATCGGGTCAATCGCGGGTTGATCCGATGCCTCGGATCCCTTGTAGGCGTCGTCGCTCGTGACGCTTCCCCATATCCAGTTGCTGGCCGCGGAGCCCCAGGCGCCACCGACGCCGTTGGTGTAGTCCAGCTGTCGGTATGCGGCGATCAGGGTGCCTTCCACCCCCGCCTTGTTCGACAGTGTGGACGCGTCCAGCGTTCCCTGCGGCTTGGCGGCGTCCGTGAGGAAATCCTTGCACCCGTACAGCGTGCCGACTCCACACAGCATTACCGCCATGCCGAGGAGCACCGGCTTCCTCGATCCCTTTGTCATCGCCGCCCTCTGTTTGAAGTATGTCATGGATCAGAACGAAGTCGTCAGGCCAACTGTGAACGTCTTGCTGCTGGGATAGACGCCCCGGTCAACACCGCGATACTGGTCGCGGATGTCGCCGCCGGATCCACCCACGTTCGCCGCGGGCAGTGCAGGATCGAGACCTGAGTACCCGGTGAAGGTGAACAGGTTTTCTCCCTGGACGTAGATTCGCGTGGCCGACAGGTAGCGCGACATGGATGCCGGCACGTTGTAGCCCA
>JACMOE010000072.1 GCA_014378185.1 Gemmatimonadaceae bacterium
AAGCAACAATTCCACAAGAAGCACCGATCGCGCCGCGCTTCCTGCCATCAGCTCACTAAATGTGTCGTGCGTTGGCCCTTGCGCCTCAAAAACTCCCATGTATAATACAGTATATGAACTATTCAGGTGCCCCTGTTCTTTCGCTACCAGCCGTTGTTCCAGGCAAATGCTCGGTGCACGGCTTGATGCTGGGCCTGCTTCAAGCAGCTCGATCCGTTCAAGATCGTCTTGAATCCACGCTGGAGTCCATCGGACTTTCCTCCGCCAAGTTCCAGGCGCTCGATGCCCTGGTTCGGGCTGGCAAGCCATTGGCATTGAGTGAGTTGGCCGGCTCCCTTAAGTGTGTGCGTTCGAATGTCACGCAGCTGGCGGATCGCCTGGAGGCGGACGGACTCGTGCGTCGGGTGGACGATCCAACGGACCGCCGAGCGATACGCGCTGTGGTCACGCCACTCGGCGTCGAGCGCCATTCCGCAGGAGCGGAAGGGATTGCGGAGCTACAAGGATGGTTGGATGCCCGGATTCTGCCAGCCGATCGCGACGCCGTGCTGAGGGCACTTTCCGCAATCGAGTAGCGAAACCTTTTTGAGGTAGATGCAGTTCATATATGCACAGTATGAAGACTGTACGGAATGGATCTTTCGGAGATCGAGTCGCGTATTCGATAAAGCAGTGGAAGACAGCGGCGAGTGAAGAAACCGGGGCCCTGAGGAGCAAGACACCAATGAACGACAGACATTCGAGTATCACCGTGTGCACTGATACGCTCGACGCCATTCGTCCGGCGCTGGTGCGAGCCGGGATCGCGCTGGCATTCCTCACCGCCCTCTCCGCGTTCGCGGTTCGCGCCGGGGCGCAGTTGCCGGTCAGCGCCGCGATGACGATGCTGCCCGCGGCACAGCTTCGCGCGCAGTCCTCCGTGGACGCCCAGAATTTCGGCGGCGCGGCATCGCACGTGGTCTACGCACCAGTGCCGTTTGCGGTGGGCGAGGAGTTGACCTACAAGGCGACCTTCGGCGGCATCCCTGCCGGCTCCGCGCGCATGCGCGTTGACGGGATCGAGACGGTCCGCGGCCGGAAGGCCTATCACGTGCTGTTCTCCATCGACGGAGGCGTGCCGTTCTATCGCGTGCACGATCGCTACGAGAGCTGGATCGACGTGCAGACGCTCGCGTCGCTGCGGCACCGCCAGAATATTTCCGAAGGACGCTACCGGCGAAACACCACGTACGAAATCTTCCCGGAACGCGCATCATACCAGAAGGACGATGAGCCCATGGAAGCCAGCGTGGTGAATCCGCTGGATGACGGGTCATTCGTTTATGCCGTCCGTGCGGCGGGGGTGCGCGTCGGGGAAACTCGACGTGACGATCGATATTTCCGCCCGGACCGCAACCCGGTGGTCCTCACGGGGCTGCGCAACGATACCATCACGGTCAACGCCGGCACCTACGCCACCGTCGTGGTTCGTCCATCCATCAAGACCAACGGGCTGTTCTCCGAGAACGGCGACGCCCGGATCTGGTTCAGCGACGACTCCAGCCGTTACCCGGTGCAGCTCAAGACGAAGTTCTCCCGGTTCTCGCTGACGCTCACACTCCAGTCGGTGACCGCCGGAGACAAGTAGGGCAGGGCTCCCGGAACGCGGTACCGCGCCCCATCAATGCAGTTCCAGCTGCGTCCCCCGAACCGGTTCCGGCGAGCCGGGCAATGCTCGCAGCGCCGCGCGAAAAACGGCGTAGCCCGGCTCATCGCGCCTGAGCCCCCTCAACATGGCGGGATCCAGCGCGGCGATCTCATGCCGCGTTGCGTCGATGCGATCTTCCTCCAGCGGATGCGACGCAAAGAACGCCTGGATGCGAGCGGGTGACCTGCGCCGCTCCTCGATCAGGCGCTCGAACAGCACCGGAATGCCATCCGGATTTATCCCCACCTTCACCACGTTGATCACTGCCTCCGAATCCGCCTCGGCTTCATCGAGGCGGCTGTAGCGGGCGAACAGGGCGGCGCCGCCCACCTGGATGGCGGTGCGCGCGACGTCGCTGCTGCAGAGACGGGTGAGCGTGCAGGTGAGGCCGACGGCGACGTTCGCCGTCGTCCCCTTCTCCATCTGCTGCACCGAGTGCCGTCGCACGACGTGACCGATCTCGTGCCCGATGGCGCCAGCGAGTTCATCGAGCTGCTGTGCGCGTTCGATCAGCCCGCGGTTGACGTAGACGAAGCCGCCGGGCAGCGCGAAGGCGTTGACCTCCTTGCTGTCCACAACGAAGAACCGCCAGTCGAGGTCCGCCCGCGACGTGGTCCGGGCGATGGCCGTGCCGAGTTGCTGGACGTAGTCCGCCACGTCCGCGTCGCGAATGATCGGCAGCTTCGCGTTGATCTCCTCGGCATTCTGGCGGCCGATGGCCACTTCCTGATCCTGGCTCACGGAGCAGGAGAACAGGGCGATGATGGCGACGGCGAGCGCCGACCGGCGATAGGGGTTCATGCGACCGGACACTGCATGGGGAATGCCTCGGCACCAGCGATGTCAGGGCTGCGGCGGTCCCGCCGTGATCGCGTCTGCCACACGCTCGCGTTGATGCTCGTTCTTGCTGAAGAGCAGCACCAGCACATTGTCGCTCTGGATCAACGTGGTCTCGGACTTCATGCTCACCGGGCGCGTTTCCGGAATGTACCGGGTGGTGTCGAGGCCCATGGCGGCAGCGTGCCGAGCTACCGTGTCCGCGTACAGGTAGTAGGCGAGCGCAGCGTTGCCCAGCGTCAGGATGGTTGGCTTCACCGCGAGCGCGGGCAGGTCGCCGATCTTGTCTGACCCGGACTGCGGCGCGAGGCCTGACTGGTCGAGCCGGATGCGCACGGTGCACTCGCTCCAGTGCCCCGTGCGCGGACAGAGCGGCCCGGAGCCACTCGATGCCGCCGCGGCCACATGCGGAGTGGAGGCCGCATCCGATGTGGCCTTCTCACGCCCGCTCGCGACAGACGCGCCGGCCACCACCAGGCACGCGATCCGCAAGCGAGTCGTCTCGACCACTGCATTCGCTTGCGCAGCGCGGTCACGTGCGCCACGTGGTGACGTCCATGCCAGCTGTACATGCCAAGGATCGCGTCCATTGTCATCGGCCCGTTCTCCGTGTGATGCAGCGTGCGCTGGAAGTCGCCGTCTGGAATACTGCGCAGCAAAGTCACCAGGCGGTCATGCATCGTGGCCAGCATGTCGACCGATACGTTCACCGGCATGGTGCGCGCGTCCACGAGCTCGGCCCACCTGGTCTCGTCATACGGCTTGATGGTGGGATTGTCCTCCGTGAGCGCGAGCCGAAACCGGCAGTAGGCGTTCATGTGGCTGTCGGCGAGATGATGCACCACCTGACGCACTGTCCAACCCTCCGCCCGATATGGCGTGTCCAGCTGCGCGTCCGTCAGGTTCGCGACTGCGGCGCGAAGTGCACGCGGTACGTCGGCCATGGCGTCGATGGCGGAGCGACGTTCCTCCGCCGTGAGCTGCGGCTTGCGTACGAGTTTGCCGATTGGGTAACGGAGGTCGGGCTCGGCAGGTGTGGACGTGGACATGGTCGGCGCGGGTGGCGGGGTGAGAGGATGCGGGACGGAGTTGAAGCTACGCTGGTTATGCCTCGGTACGCGACGGCCGTTGTGCACGTCGTCTTGCCGGACTGTCGGGCTGCAAGACTGTCGGATTGGGTGAAGGGCCCTTCCCGCGTCTGGGGTAATCCGCGTACGTTACAGGTGTGCACACGCGGATGATTGTGATATGACCGAGAAGAAGCGCCGCCCCGCGAAGAAGCGTGGCGGACCCGTCAACAAATCGCCGTACTTTCTGCAGCCCGGCAAACTGGGCGCGGTCATCGTGCTGCGCCGTCCGGCGGGCAACCGCATCGACGCCACACTCTGCGGCACCATGTCCAGCCGAGCGCAGGCGCTGGCCCTCGTGAAGCAGCTGGAGAAGGCAGAGTCCGTCGTGAAGGACCTGTTCCTGGAGGCGACTGACGACGGAATCGAGGCGCTCGAAGCAGTGCTGGAGGCCTGCAGGCAGTCAGTGTCCAACCGGGGTGCGCTGGACGACACGCTGAATTCCGCTGGCACGCCGAACGCGAAGAAGCGAGGCCGCAGCCGCCGGCGCTCATCGAGCCCGAGAGCGCGCGGAGCGCCGCCAGCCGTGGGCGACTCCGAAGGCACGAGCGCCGCCTGACACACCGACTGCTCTCCCGCGCGTTCACGGCGCGGGATGGCGCGCCCGTGGTGCGCGCCGTGGACGACGCGATCTTCACCAGCCGCTACTTCGGCGCCTGCATGCAGTGCGGCTTCTGTGCGGACGGGTGCTGCCAGCACGGCGTGGACGTGTCCGTGCCAGAGCGCGATCGCATCCTGGCTCGCGCGGACGAATTGACCACGCGCATCGGCGTGGACCCGGGCCAGTGGTTCGAGCCTGGCATCACGCTCGACGCGGATTTTCCAGGTGGCGCGGCGACACGCACTCGCGTGGTGCATGGGCGTTGCGTCTTCCTCCGTCGCGATGCACGAGGCTGCGTGCTGCATGCCCTGGCCCTCGAAACGAACGGGGACTATCACGACCTCAAGCCGCTCGTGAGTGCGCTCTTCCCCGTCACCTTCGGCGACGCCACCTTGCTCTGCTCCGAGGAACTCGGCGACGGCACGCTGGTCTGCGCGGGGGACGGGCCCACGGCGTACGAGATGGCGCGTGCAGAGCTGACGTACTACTTCGGGAATGACCTGGTGGCGGAGCTGGACGAGATGGCGTTCGCCACGACTGAGCACCGTTGAACTCGCCGCGGAGAACTCAAGACCCAATGACAACGACAGTCCGGTCGTGAGTTGGTGTTCGGTTTTCTGCAGCGAGCG
>JACMOE010000715.1 GCA_014378185.1 Gemmatimonadaceae bacterium
CATCGACATCCACCGCGTGCGGGGACCGTTGCCGAACGCGTAGCGCTCGAGGGCGACCCGCCCATTCTTGAGTACGAGCAGACCGCTGACGCGGTTGGCCGCCATGTATGAATCCAGCGTGAAGCTCTCGGCCTTCCACGTAAATCGTACGTCGGAAAGCGACGTTTCCGCGAGCGGTAGCGGATGCGGTGTGGGCCCGTGCTCGACGGTCCGAGTGGGAAACAGCCGATCAATGTTGCGGAACGTAGTGACAGCCAGCGCTGGCGAGAGCGCGCCGTTGTACATCGCACGCACGGTGCCGATGGAGTCGGCCCCGTGGGGATTGATGTATGGCGCCCGACTCGACTGGCCGACACACGACACCGCGGTCACGAGCACACCGAGCAGGCAAGCCCGGAAGCCAGTGAACCGCAGGCCATTCGCATCGCTCAGGACGACAACAGAGACGCGACCCGCGACCACCTACTTCCGCTTGTCGAGCGTGGTCACCTCGATCACGCCGCTCTCGTGCCCCGGTCCATGCAGCAGCACGGCGCGGTTCTGGTCCAGGTACCGCATCTCGACGACCCTCGTCGCGGGGACCGTAGCCAACGACTCGAGGTCTGGCTGGCGCTTGTCGTCGATGTACACGATCACCACCTGGCCGCCGCCGCCGCTCGACATCACGTTGGACGACGCCATGCGGCCCAGCGGCGGCGAGAGCCATTGCGGACGAAGAATCCGGACGGCTTCCCGCGCGGTGAACAGGCTCGATCCCCCCTGCTCGATATCGGCGCGCGTGAGGCTGGTGCTCTCGCTGCGGCTGGACTGCTGCGCGGTAGCGCAACTGACGAGGAGCACCACAACGAACAAGAAGGGCGCGAGGCGAATGTTCAGTTGAGGCATGGCACTCCTTCCGCGGTGGACAATCGGGATCAGCGCTGGGTCCCCTGAGTATGTGGTGCCCACGCCGCCACTGCAACAGCTTGATGCGCTGCGCGGCGCGACACCCTTCGTCCAATCAGGGATCTCGCTCATACACCACCCGCCCGCCGAGCACGGTCAGCACGACTTTCGTGGTGAGGATGCGAGCGGGTGATACCGTGAGCAGGTCATTCGACAGCACCACGAGATCTGCCAGCCTGCCCGCCTCCACGGTTCCCTTCGTGCCTTCCTCGCGCGTCAGGTACGCGCCACCACTCGTGTACGCGCGCAGCGCTCGTGACATCGTGATCCGCTCGTTCGCACCATAGACGGCCCCACTCCTCCCCATGCGCGTGACCGCCGCGTACAGGCCGACCATCGGGCCGACGGGAAGGATGTCGCTGGAGAACGCCACCCTGATGCCGCGGTTCATCGGCGTGGCCACCGGATTGTTGTGCGACAGTCGCGAGCCCTCCAGCGTCTGCTGGTACCGGCGTTCGAGCGTATACGTGAAGTTGGGCTGCTGCGCGATGAGAATCGAATCCCTCGCCATCGTCGCGAGCGTGGAATCCGGCGGCAGCATCGAGAAGTGATTGAGGTAATCCCGATGGTCGGCGCGAGGCGATTCGTGCAGCACACGATCGAGCACGCTCACCGCGAGCGCAATGGCCCCATCGCCTATGGTATGAAAGCCCATCTGCCAGCCCAGCGCGTGCGCCGCCTTCGCAATCTGGTAAAGCGAATCGGGGCTCCAATTGAGCGTTCCGCGAAAGCCGGGCAAGCCCTTGTACGGCGCCAGCGTGTAGGCGCTCGGTCCCGTGAATCCGCCGTCGACGTACACCTTGAGCGCGCCAACGCGAAGCCATACATCACCATCGCCGGAGCGCTGGCCAAATGCCTTCAGCGCAGCCTCGTCGGTCCAGTGAATCTGCACGGCGGCCCGCGGGAGCTGGTGAGGATGTTCGCGGTACATACGCTCCCATTCGGTCCAGTTCTCCGCCGACTCATCCGCCATGACGAGGCTCGTGATGCCGAACGAGAATTGCGCTTGCAGCGCCTTCACGAAGCTCGGCCGCAGCTCGTCCGCGGTGGGTGCGGGAACCAGCCGGCTCACCAGATCAACGCGCTCCCGAATGATGCCGGTCGGCTCTCCGCCAGCATCCTGCTCGATCATTCCCGCTGAGGGCTGCGGGGTGTCGCGCGTGATGCCTGCCTGTTGGAGCGCCCGGCCATTCGCTACTGCGCTGTGGCCGCCAGCCCGCGTGAGCACGACTGGGTTGTGCGGCGCGGCGACGTCGAGATCTCCCCGACGCGGTAATCGACGCTCGACGAAGTTATCCTCGGCCCATCCGTAACCCGTGATCCACTCCTCCACGCCAAGCTCGGACGCCTTCGCTCGCACTTTCGCCTGGAGCTCGCGAATGGATCGCACCGCAGACAGGTCGATGTAGCGTCGAGCATCGCCTGAAACATGAGTGTGCGCGTCGTTGAATCCCGGCATGAGCATGCGGCCGCGCAGGTCGATCGTTCGCTTCGCTGCATACCGCGCAACGATCGCCTCGTCGCCAACAGCGATGATCACGCCGTCCCGGATCACAACCGCTGAGGCGATGTGATCATCGGCGTCCAGGGTGACGACCTTGCCGTGATGGAGGACCAGGTCGGCAGGCACCTGCTGGCACGGCGCCGCCACGGCACGTCTGGCCGCAAGGTGACTCGTGGCGACGATAACGACGACGAGAGAGCGTAACGAGAGCATGTGCAGCAACATGGGCCTCGGGGAGCGAGAGGAACTGTCGACGCGTGGGCGAAAGAGATAGCACAGGATGGCGAGCGAGCGCAATGCGCGTAGATTGGGCGATGCTTCTCCGACGACTGGTCGTGATGGCGGTGCTGTGTGCCGCCCCGCGTGCCTCTGGCGCGCAACAGTCCACCGGCGCACCCACTTCGCCGCTCTCGGCGTTCGACAGCGCAAAGGCGGAGGCTCTGCTTCGCACACGAGTGCCCTGCCTGGGCTGCCATGCCATCGGGGGGACCGGCGGACGCAGCGCACCCGACCTCACCCACGTGGCGTCGCGACGCTCTGCCGACTACATCCGCGCGATGGTCACCGATCCGGCCCGTGCGTTGCCGGGAACAACCATGCCGCGCGTTCCGATGCCCGCGTCGATGCGCGAGCTGCTCATCGCGTATCTCTCGGCGGGAGCGACGCCCGGCGCCCTGCTCGTGTCATCGCCGCGCGCGGCCGACAGTTCGCTGCGCACCGGCGCGAGCCTTTACGCGCGGTACTGCGCTGCCTGTCACGGCGAGCGCGGTACGGGCGATGGGCCGAACGCGCGTTACCTGCCCGTTCGTCCCGCGATGCATGCTGATCCGGTGGCGATGTCAGCGCGCAGCGACGATCGACTGTTCGATGCGGTGCATGGGGGCGGGTATCCGCTGGGGCGCAATGCAATGATGCCCGCCTTTGGCGAGACGCTCACGCGTCAGGAAATCTGGCAACTGGTGCGCCATATGCGGACGCTCTGCGGCTGCGCCGGTCCCGCGTGGTCGCGACCGGCTCCCGCACCGTCGATCAACCCGACACCGCTACGGCGATGAGCCGTCGTCCCCGCGGACCAGCGCCGGCATCTGCTCCGCGCGTTCCGGTGCGCGCAACGCGCGGGCCGCATCGCGCCGTCCTGATCGCCACCGGCGTGGCAGCAATCGCGACAACTGCTGTCATTGCCATGCTTCTGGTGGGGCGACGACGTGATGCTGGTGCCGACCCGCTTCCGGCACCAATCGGTCACGCGCCCATTTCGATCGTTGCGCGGGCTGATTTCGTGGGCGCGGCCCGATGTGCCAACTGTCACGCTGCGGAGTTCGCCGCGTGGACGCGATCCACGCACGGTCGTGCCGGTGGGTCGCCGGGAACTGTCCCGTTGCTGGCGAAATTCGACGGCCGCCCCATTCGATTTCGCGATGCGCTGGTCACGCCGAGCGTGGTGGCGGGTGGGCGCTACCAGTTCGTGATCGCGCAGGAGGGTCGTGCACCGCTCACGCTGGTGGTGGATGGAGTGGTGGGCGGCGGACACATGGCGGGTGGAGGCACCCAGGGATTCGTCACGCATCACCCTGACGGCACCATTCGATTTCTTCCCTTCGAGCTGAGTCGAACGCCGGCTGGATGGTTCTGCAACACGGGTTCGCGATCGGGGGCGGGTTGGCAGCCGATCACCGCCAGCATGCCGCTCGCCGCGTGCGGCGACTGGCCGCCGGTGCGTGCCCTGGGCGACGTTGCGCGCTTCGCCAATTGCCAGGGCTGTCACGGCAGCCAGGTGGAGGTGCAGTTCGACTCCAGCGCCCGTCGATACCGTACGAACGTTGCCTCGCTCGCCATCAACTGCGAGTCGTGTCACGGTCCGGGGCGGCGTCACGTGGAGCTTGCGAGTTCGGGACGGATGGCGCGCTCGAAGGACATCGGCATGCCGCCGCTCGCGACGCTCGACAAGGATGCGTCGAGTCGCGTGTGCTATCAGTGCCACGCACTCAAGGATCAGCTTCAGCCTGGCTACCTTGCCGGCGATTCACTCGAGCGCTTCTACTCGCTCGGCCTTGCGCTGGTGGGAGACCGGCCGCATGCGCCCGATGGACGCGTACGGACCTTCGCGTATCAGGAGACGCAACGATTCAGCGAGTGCTATCGCAAGGGCGGCATGCGCTGCACGGACTGTCACGACCCGCATAGCCAGACATATCGTGACGTCAACGGCGCTGCGTTGCCCGGCCGGCTCGATGACCGGCAGTGCACGAGTTGCCACGCGAGCCTTGCCGACCGCGTTGAAGAGCACACGCATCATCGTGTCGGTTCGGCGGGCAGCCGATGCGTGGCGTGTCACATGCCGTACCTCCAGCATCCAGAGGTTGGCGGCGCGATCCGGTATGCGCGATCGGACCACACGATACCGATCCCGCGTCCAGCGCATGACAGCGCAATGGGCGTGCGATCAGCCTGTGCGACATGTCATGCCGGCATGTCGGCGGCGGCCCTGGACCGTCAGGTCGCAGCGTGGACGAACCGTCCGCGCAAGCCACTCGCGTCATCCGTCGCGGCGCAGGTCGCGCTGGGCACGTCGTCGCTGACTTCCACTTCAGCGCTCGCGCTACTCGCCGGCGACGATCACGACATGGCCCGAATCGCCGCCCTCGCGCGACTCGTCGAGTCGCTGGGCGCCGGCGACAATGGGTGGCTCGATGACCCAGTCGCCGCGCGTCTGGTACAGCTGTCGGACAATCCTCACCCTGATGTCGCAGCCCTCGCACTCGCGGCCCTGCACCTCGCGCGTGGCGAGCAGAGCGCAACACGCCGAGTGCTTGCGCGTGCACTCACGCGGGCGGGCGCGAACGACGGTGCCCTGCGCGACCGCTGGGGGCTGGTGCTGGGCTACACGGGCGATCGCATGGCCGGCCAGCGGCAGTACCCGGCAGCGATCGCCGCCTACCGCAAGGCACTCGAGATCGTTCCAACGAACCTGCGCGTGCTCGTCAACCTCGCGAACGCGAAGCGCGACGGTGCCACTGACGCCGCGGACCTCGCGTCGGCCATCGCAGATTACCGACGCGCCCTGCAGCGCGATCCTGCGCCAGCGCTCACGCTCGTGAACCTGGGTATCGCGCAGGCAGCGGCGGGCGACACCACTGCCGCACTGGCGAGCTGGCGCGATGCGGCACGACGCGATCCCGGTGAACCACTGGCGCCGTTCAACATCGGCAACGTGGCCCTCGTCACGGGGCACCTCTCCGAGGCCGTTGCGGCTTACCGCATGGCCCTCGAGCGCGATCCCAGCCTGGTGCCGGCGCACTTCAACCTCACACGCGCGCTCGTCGCGACGGGCGACAACGCCGGCGCGCTACGCGCCATCCGCAATGGACTCGCCTTCGACTCGTCCAATGTCGAAGCGCGACAGATGGCGGTGCAGTTGCAACGAATGATCCAGACTGGCGCTGGGGCGACGCGCGTACCGTCGGCTCGACGGTAGCGCGTCAGGGAATCAGCACAGGCAACGCAGCTGGTGTGATCACGTGCGGGGCGTTCTGGAGCGCGCGATTGATCTTCCCGACGCGATTGCGAAGAATGTCGTCGAGTCGTGCCTGCGCCTGGTCCACTTCGACACCAAGCTCCGCAGCCCGCAGAATCTCACCGGCCGTGGGGGGCATCATGGGCCGTGCGATCATGCCAGTGACCGTCTGCACCTCTTCGCGCAAACGGGGATATTGCCGGTAGCCCAGGCGCGGCAACGGCCGCGCCAGCACCGAGTCGCGGAATTGCCGGAGTTCGGCGGTGGCCCCCAGTACGTCCTTCAACATCTGCGGGTCGCGAGCAGCGCCGGTGCGCCCTGTCGAATCCGAACTGTCATCCAGTGACACCGGCTGCCGAAGCTGTTCCTGGAGCCGGGTGAGCTGGAGCAGCACGTTATCCGTGGTGGCAACGATGCGACTGACGCGCTTCACGAGTTCCGTCATGCGCGTCGCCTCGGTGCGTTGTGCGACGAGTTGCTCCGCCGTCATGTCCGACCGGGGATCCTGCTCCACGCGCACCGTCCTGACGTATCGCGCGCCATCGACCGTCAGCGTGACGGTGTAGGTGCCGGGCAGCACCGGTGCGCCGACGTTGGGCGAGTAGCGCGCCTCGTACTCGTTGTCCGAGCTCTCCACGTCGCTCGCGCGGAGGCGGCGGGCACGCACCGCGGCCAGGGACGTGTCGGCTGGAGCCGCACCACTCGCCAGCGGGGTGGGCGCGACCGGTGGCGGTTCCGCCCGGAGATCCCACGCCACGCGGTTCATTCCCGCGTCGTCTGACACGCGACGGAGCCGACGCACCATGCGCCCCTCCGCATCCGTGATGGCCAGGTTCACTTCACCCACGGGCTGCGACTTCAACTGGTAGGTGATGAGCGCGCCGGGCGCGGGATTCTCCCCCGTCCACTTGCGCTGGCCCAGGTTGCCGTCGCGGCTCCACTCATTCCAGCGGATGGCGGGGCGGATGTCGAACAGCGTCGCGGCAGCTGCCTCGCTCGCCGACCCCTGCTGAAGAAACGTGATGTCATCGAGGATGTAGAGGCCTCGCCCGTGCGTGGCCACGAGCAGGTCATTCTCGCGCGGATGCACCAGGATGTCGCGCACTGGCGTGACGGGCATGCCGCCGCGGATCGACTTCCAGTGTGCGCCTCGGTCCCACGACGCCCAAACTCCCATTTCGGTGCCGAGGTAGAGGAGGTTCCTGTTCCTCGGGTCTTCGCGCACGACGTGAACCCACGCGGCCGACGATGGCAGGTCACCGGTGATCGCATGCCAGCTCGCGCCGAAGTCCGTCGTCATGTACGCGTACGGTGCGTAGTCGTCGTCCTGATGGTGATCGGCGGCCACATAGGCCGTTCCCCGATCGAAGTGCGATGCCTCGACAGTGGGAATCCACGCGTTCGGCTTGAGACCCGGCACCTTCGTGAACACGTTCGACCACGTACGACCCCCGTCCCGCGTGACCTGCACGTTGCCATCGTCCGTGCCCACCCACACGACGTTCGAATCCAACGGCGACGGCGCGATGGAGAGCATGGTGGTGTGGAACTCCGCGGCTGTGTTGTCCACCACGATCGGACCGCCGGACGACTGCTGCTTCGCCGCGTCGTTCGTCGTGAGGTCGGGCGAGATCACCTGCCACGAGTTCCCATAGTTGGTCGACTTGAACAGCACGTTGCCCCCGAAATAGACGACCTTCGGGTTGAGCGGCGACAACGCGATTGGCGCATTCCAGTTGAAGCGGTACTTGTGCGAGACCATCGCGTCGCCCACCGAGCCCACGCGATTGGGATAGGGATAGATGGTCTTCTGCGTGCCCGTGCGCGTGTCGGTGAGGTTGAGCATGCCGCCCTGGGCGTCCGAGTACACCAGCCAGGGCTTGTCCATCACGGGCACGGTGAAGAAGCCATCGCCTCCCGAGACCGTATACCAATCGCTCTTCCGGTTTCCCTGGCCCGAGAAGGTCTGGCTCGCGCCGCACCAGTTCCCGTTGTCCTGAAGACCGCCGCAGACCATGTACGGCTGCTGCATGTCATAGTTGATGTGATAGAACTGCGTGAAGGGGAAGGTGTTCACGACGTCGAAGTTCCTTCCCGCGTCGTAGCTCACCTGCCATCCGCCATCGGACCCGCTCAGGATGTAGCGTGGGTTGGTGGGATCGATCCACAGGGCCTGGTGGTCGCCGTGGACGTCGCGACCGATGGTGCGGAACGTCGCCCCGGCATCTTCAGTGAGATAGAGCGAACCGGAGAGTGCGAAGACGCGGTTCGGGTTCTGTGGGTCGACACGGATGTCGGCGTAGTAGAACGGGCGGAAGTTGATGTTCGGATCGCGACTCACCGTGCGCCACCGCGCGCCGCCGTCGTCGGAACGCCACAGCTCTCCTTCATCCTTCGTCTCGCTGATGACGTACACGATGGAGGGATCGCTGGGCGCCACGGCGATGCCGATGCGATCCATCTCCTTCGTGGGCAGGCCAGTGTTCTTGCCCGGGCCTGACAGCCGCTCCCATGTGGCCCCGCCGTCCACGGAACGATACGCGGCTGTGCTGCCGCCGCCCGATTCGAGGTGCCATGCCCACCGCCGATACGTATACATGCCGGCGTAGAGGATGTTCGAATTATCCGGGTTGGCGGCGATATCGGAACACCCCGTTTGGGCGTCGACGAAGAGCACGCGCGACCAGGACTTTCCCCCGTCGATCGTCTTGAAGACGCCACGCTCCTCGTTGGGTCCCCACTCGCGCCCCAGCGCACACGCGTAAACGATGTCGGGCGAGTGCGAGTCGATCACGATGCGCGCGATCTTGTCGGACTTCGCCAGGCCGACGTGCGTCCAGTGCTCGCCTGCATCGATCGACTTGTACATGCCGTCACCAATCGACGCATTGTTCCGCGGATTGCCTTCCCCCGTTCCCACGTACAGCACATTGGGATCGCTCGGCGCAATGGCGATGGCGCCGATGGACGTGGCGCCTTGCCTGTCGAAGATGGGCTTGAAGGTGGTGCCAGCATTCGTGGTCTTGATGATGCCGCCGTTCGCGCCGGCCACGTAATACACGTCGCGGTTGCCGGGCACTCCCACCACCACGGACACGCGGCCGGCCTGGTTCGCGGGACCAACGGACCGCCACCCGATCCTGCCGTGGCCGTCCGCCGTCGAATCATGCGGAGGAGCCGCCCGTTGTCCAGCGCCCGACTCGGCAGTGCGCGTGCCCATGGTCTGGGCCAGTGCGGGTGTGGCGGAGAGCAGCGTGACGAGCGTGATTGGTGCGATGCCGCGCACGCCGATGCGATATGAGCTGTTGGTCATGAAAGTGGCGAGAGAGAGGACCTGGTTGTGCTGCGGCGGAACGCCACGAAGGTCAGGGAGGTGGGCTGCCGCCGCCGGCGTCCCCTCCACTCTGCGACCCCGTCGTCTTGAGGGCGAGGGAGGCAATGGCCAACAGGCCTCCCGCCAGCGCGAGGGCACCAATGATCGTTCGCGACCGATTCAACTCGCTGCGTTCGACGCGGAGAATGTATGGAGCCGGAAACATGACGACTCCTTCTCCAGTCCACGGTTGCGAGCTACCGTCGGTGAGTTGCACCGTCTCGACGGAGACACCCAGCCCGCCATCAGGCTGGATGCGCGTGAGCACGCCGTCTGCCGTCTCGACGCGTGGCCCGAGGTACCGCGCGAGTTCCGCAGTGCCCTCGGTGGTGAGGTGCAGTCGCACCCGCTGCGCCTCGGCCAATGGTATGCCCGTGACCGGCTGGTAAGCGTAGCAGGCGCTGTTGAACGTGAGCGCGGCAAAACCGGCCACGAGCGCGCATCGACGAATTCTGATCATCACCCGCACTGGAGTTGCAATGGAAGGGTCCGAGCCGTGCACGCATCCGAGCGATGGGAGGTCGGCCGGATCATCGCGATCCGGCCGCCCGCCATTCGGGAATCCCGCGCCCTACTTGCAGAGCGCGGGGGTGTTCACGCATGGGTTGCCGAGCCGTTCCACGTTCGGAATCGGAAAGAGCAATCCCGGTACGCTGAATGACGACTCGAAATTCGGGTTGGGCGCCCACTTCGCGTCCTTCAGGCCGAAGCGGTACATGTCGCTCAGGCGCCGGTTCATGAGCCAGAGTTGCGCCTGACGCTCGTACTGCAGCATTGCCAGGTCGGTGACCTGGCCAGTGAACGCTGGCTTGGCATCCAGCGCGCGGGCCGCGTTGAGCTGGCTCCGGACCTCGGCCGAGTTGCCGGCGGCGAGCGCCGCCTCCGCCAGGATGAGCCTGAGCTCACGCACGCTCGTCTCGGTGAATACGCCGGACAGGGTGCCAAAGGCCTTGAACTGTGCGAGCAGCGCCTGCGTGGTGACGTCCTTGGCGCCAGTGACCGGGTCCACGAGATTCGAGTAGACGACTCCGACGCGATGCTCGTTGCGGCCATTGACCTCGAACCAGATGTTGGTGCCCGCCGTGGCTTCGAGGTTGCTGATGAGGGTAAACTTCTGGTCGGGTGATCCGCTTGCGATGGCGGCCGCCGCGTCGCTGTTGGCGCCCGCCACGCTCACCAGCGGATTGGCCTGCGTGGTGCCCTTGGGCGTGATCTTCGCCCACACACCCTTCGCGTGCTGGACGCGCGCCCGGTACGCGAGAATGTTGAACTTCAGCGCGTTATCCTTTCCGCCTGCGGCGAGCAATTGCGCCTTGTTGAGATACTCCACCGCCTTGTCGTAGAGCGTGCCCATGTTTGCCCGGCCGATGGGTGCCGCCGGTGTCCGCTTGTTGGAGAACGCAAAGTCATCGTACATGTCCGCAATGGTCGTGTAAGTGACCGCCGCATACAGGTAGGCCCGGGCCAGGTCCAGCTTGTCCGTCAGCGTGCCAGCCGAGTTGAATCCCTCGAGTCGTCGGATCGTTTCATCGGCCAGGTAGCGCGTTTCGCCGACATTCGGAAAGGCGGCGTCGACGAATTCGTTGAGGTAGTTGCCGAGCCCGCCCGTCTCGATGTCGAACCAGGCGTCTCGCGAACCGATCCAGTCCAGTTCGTCAGTCGCCACCCCATACGGTACCGTCACGCCGGATAGTGTGCGCGCCAGTGCCGCCAGCACGCCACTTGCCTCTGCCGTGGCGGCCTGAGGGTTGGACAGGGCCGACTCCTCCACGTTGTTCGGGTTGTTCACGTCGAGGATCTTGCCGCAGGCTGCGGCACCAACCAGGAGCGAACCGGCCGCGAGCAACCGGCATCGCGCGGAACTGCGCGAGATCTTCGTCATCAGCGTAGTCATGTCAGAAGCTCATGCGAAGGTTGAGACTGAGCGAGCGCGGAAGTGGAAAGCCGAACGCATCGATGCCTTCACCGAAATTCGCGTCCGTACTGCCACCGGAACTGCGGCCGAAGATGTTGATCTCGGGGTCCACACCAGGATATTTGGTCCAGAGGGCAAAATTGCGTGCTGCGAAGGTGATGGCCATGTCCGAAGCTCCGAACGGTGCGGCAACGCGAGCCGGCAGGAGATACGTGAGCGACAGTTCGCGCCACCGAAGAAAGTCGCCGGCAAACTGCTGATTGAGGCCGTCATACGGAGACAGCGCCTTGAGCTTGTAGGCGTAAACCAGCGCAGCGTCGAGTCGCTCCTGCGGCGTGCTGGCAGGGTTGAGGATCGTGGCCTCGGTGCGCGCCCGGAGTTCGGTGTTCCCGCCATTGGTCGGGTTCGCGGTTCGAAAGGCGTCCGTGAGGTTCGATATCGTGTAATGGCCCGCTCGGTACTCGAAGTTGGTGCCGACCTTCCAGTTCCGGTGCAGGGTCATCGTGCCGCCGAAGGACCCTTCAAAGTCGGGGAAGGGCTTGCCATCATAGTGGTCGAGCTTGTCGCCATTGTTGTTGTCGTCGGCCGCGAGCGGATCGACGTTGGAAAGGGAACGCGGACCAGCGAGATAGGCGAGCAGTTCCGCCTGCGTATCCGGCTTGCCGTCCTTGTTCACGTCAAAGGGGAACTGACCCGGCTGCAGGCAGACGCCGCCTTGCGGGGTTTTCGTTGCGCCGGCCGCACACGCACCTGGCAGCTTCGCGCCGAAGAACGAGCCGGGGGCATACCCTTCCTTCACGAAATTGCGATAGCGCGGATAGCTTCCGCCAACCTTCACCGGCGGTGCTCCGCCGAGGCTCGTCACGATCTGGCTCAGGAAGCCGGTGTTCGCGTATACGTCGAGCGAGACATTCGGCCGGTTCAGCACGAACGCCTTGCCCTTGAGGTCCCAGCCGAACGCGTCGAGCTGGCCGATGTTGTCGAGTTGCGCCGCGACGAAGCCACCGGTGACCGGAAACTGTCGCGCGTACAGCGCATCCTTCACGCGGCGCTGCCACCGCGTGAACTCCAGCGAGGCACGATCGCCAAGAAGGCCAACCTCCGTGCCGAACTCGAATTCCGTGGAGACTTCGGGCTTGAGATCGGGGTTGCCGAGGTTGCCGGGAACCAGGCCCGCCCCGGTGGACGAGGCAAGCGCCTGGTACGTTGTCAGCTTGTCGAACGCGCCGGGTTGACGGCCAGCGCGCCCGACGGCCGCCCGCAATCGGAACGTGGAGATGTAGTTGGAGATGCGGCTCTCCTTCCACGCTGGCCGGTCGCTCGGGATGATGGACAGCGAACCCTGTGGGTAGATGACACCACCCGACGACTTGCCGAAGGCGCTGTTGCGATCGTAGCGCGCGCCGCCCGTCACGAACATCCAGTCGTGAAACCCCAGCTGCTCCTGCGCGAAGACCCCCGTGTTCACGATCTGGCCAAACGATTCGAATGCCTGCGGGGTCGCACCACCCCCCAGCACGGAAATACCCGGTCCGGGGAAGCTGGTGGTCTGCCCGCTTTCATCCGTCTCGCGCGTGAGGAACCCCTGCGCCCCGAAAATCAGGTTCGACGACAACTGGCTGATCAACTGGCCGGAGTACCCGCCATTGACGCTCAGCGTGATTTCCTGGTGCGAGCGGTCGTCCACACTCGCGCGTCCCGCATTCGCGCGGTTGATGCGCTGGTCCAGGTTGTTGCCGAACGGGATGAAGGCGGCCGATCGCTGCGACGTGAAATCGACGCCGAATGTGCCGTCCAGGTTGAACGACGCCAGCGGGATGTAACTCGCGCGCAGGCTGCCGTTGAAGTGCCGGCTGTCCTGCTTGGTAGTCGGCTGGAGCAGCTCGCGCTCCGAGGCGAACGAGCTGGCACCGGTGGGATTTCCCGGACCACGGCACGTGCCGTCGCCGTTGCTGCCATTCGTGGGGTCGGTGGCGCTGGTCTTCGACACGGTGCACTGCGCATTCTCCGGCTTGGAGAAGAGGGCCACCGTGTACGGCGCGTAGATGCTGTTGTTGTTCTCGGGAATCTCGTTGTGCGTGTTGGCATACAACACGTTCGTCTGGAGCTTGAACGTCTTGGTTGGCGCGAGCCCGAGGCCCAGTGTGCCCTGATAGCGGTTGACGATGTCCGCCATGTTCACGCCCAGCCCCTGATAGTCGAAGTTCTTGGCAGTGAACGGTCCGTCCTCGCGATATCCGCGGAGTGACCCGAAGTAGGTGATGAGCGCCGTTCCGCCGGACACCTGGCCGTTGAGCGTGGACGCTCGGCCGGTCTCGAACAGCTTGGTCGCGACGTCGCGGCTGAACGGCGTGAATGCCGTGATGGGAAAGCCGTAGTGCTGCGACAGGCGCGTGGCCTGCGAATCGGTGCGCGCAAAGCCCCACTCCGCCTGGATACGGTTGGTCGGATAGGTCTTGGCTGCCTGGTCGACTTCGAAGACCCACTTGGGCGCGCCGTTGGTGCCCCGCTTCGTGGTGATCAGCAACACGCCGTTCGACGCTTCCGTACCATAGAGCGTGGCCGCCGCCGCTCCCTTCAGTACCTCGATCTTCTCCACCGCCGACGGGTCGATGTCGTCGAGTCGCGAGGGACGGCCGCCACCACCAGTGCCGACATACCCGCTACCGAAGCCGCCGCCATTGTCCACGCGCACGCCATCGACGTACACGATCGGCTCGTTGGACTGCGACAGCGACGCGCTGCCGCGAATGCGGATACGTGCGCCTTCACCCGTGGTGCCGGAGGAGGGCAGGATGACCACACCCGGCTCGCGTCCCTGGAGGATGTCGGAGAAGTTCGAGATGGGGGCATTGGCCGGCGCCTGCACCGAGGCGACGGTGTTACCGAGCTTGCGCGCCTCCACCTGGCTCCCGCCGGTGCCCGTCGTCACGACTTCGGTGAGCTCGAGCGCGGACTGCGACAGCTCGAATTCGACCGTCGCCGTCCCACCGGGATCGACCACCACGCTCTTCGACAGCGCGCCGTATCCGAGCAGCCGCGAACGCACGATGCGAGTGCCTGGCGTGACGTTCAGGATCCGGAATACACCCTGCGCATTCGACGCGGCACCGACGGTTGTACCGGTGCCCGCAACGGTGATCTGCGCGCCGGCAAGCGGCCGGCGACTTCCGCGATCCAGGACCGTACCGGTGATCGTCCCGGTGGCCTGCGCGTGAAGTGCCGGCGCCGAGATGATTGCAGCAAACGCCAACAGGTAAAGAGGGGAACTGGCGCCAAGTGTCGATCGCATCCTGCGCTCCGATGTAGGTGGGAAATGCTGAGCGGTGGGGCAAAACGGTACCACGATAGCACGCTCGCCGGGCTGGCAGACCCCCCCGCCCGAAGCGACGTCACGGTAGTGTTGGTATTGTCTTGACGAATATCGTATGCACGCACTTCGCCACGATGTCAAGCGTGTAGCGGCATGTCATGCGATGCATCGCAATTGCGTGTTCCGCTACTTCACGCGCGTGCCTCCCTTCAGCACCAGTGTCACGCGTCGCATGACGGTGATGTCGACGAGCGGATTGCCTCGCACCGCGATGATGTCCGCCACCTTCCCCTGCTCCACCGTCCCCACCGTGTCGAGTACACCGAGGGAGAGGGCGGGCCAGTAGGTCGCCGCGCGGATCGTCTCCATGGGATCCATCCCGTACGTTCGCACCCAGGTGACCATCTCCTCCGGCGTCGCGTAGCCGTGGAAGTTGGCCGGCACCCCCGCGTCGGTCCCGATGAGAAGGCGCACACCGCTCTCCCGCAGCTGGCGGAACTTCGCGGCCAGCGTGGAACGCCGGTTCGGCACGTAGCGGTAGTACGTGAGCGTATCGAGCCGTTGCAGCGAATGCCGGATGTCCGCCGCGATGTCGGCGGGCAAGCCCTCGTACCATCCGGGATCGTTCACGTACGCGGAATGGTCGCGCCGAGTGGCGTAGTTGGTGTGCACGTCGATGGTGGGCGTCCAGTACAGCGGCGGGCGATTACCCTGCGCGGTGCGCGCCCGCAACGCATCCATGATGTCGGCGGGATACTCCGGGCTCGTCGCGAGCCCGGTGTGCTCGAAGTCATCCACGTCCGCCGCGAGTCCGCGCCGAATTTCCTCGGGCCTGTGCGCGTGCGCCACCACCGGCAGCTTCCGCTTGTGCGCCTCGTCCACGATGGCGCGCACCTCCTCCATGGTCATCTCGTCCTGGTCGATCAGCTTGATTACGCTGACTCCCGCATTGGCGAGCGTGGTCACCTTGGCGCGCGCGTCCGCGACGCCATTCACCCCCCAGCGAAACGCCTCCGTGCCGGGATACGGCGCGTGCTGGAGGAATGGACCCGACGTGTAGATCGTCGCGCCAACCAGTTCGCCCCGCTCGACGGCGCGCTTGGCCGCGATCAGCGGCTCCAGTGGCCCGCCCAGGTCGCGCACGCTCGTCACTCCGTGCATGAGCGATTGTCTGGCGGTGACGGGAATGACGTCCTTCGCGAGGCGGGAAGGATAGGCGTTGTCCCAATGCGCATAGTTGCCATGCCCCGCCAGCATCAGGTGCGCGTGTGATTCGAACAGGCCGGGCAGGATGGTCATCCCCGTCGTCCGTATGACTGTTGCGCCCGCGGGAATCGCCAGGTGGCCCACGGTTCCCACCGCCGTGATGCGACCGCCGGCAACCAGCACGACACTGTTGCTGACTGGTGTTCCGCCGTTGCCGTCGTTCAGCGTACCGCCCACGAGCGCCAGGTCGGGCGCGCGAGTGGGAGATTGCGCGGCGACGGCCTGTATGGCCACGATGGCGGTGAGCAGGACGGGAAGCTGGCGGACGATCTGGCGTGCGTGTCGATGCATCATTCCTCGAACGGTTCAGGTGGGCTCGCGCCATAATGTGGCCGCAACCAGCATCTGTCCACGATGGCGAATACGTTCACTTGACGAGGCGCCTTCAATTGCAGATGGTTGGAGGTCGTCTTCTTCTCTTCCCACATCATGAAGGCCTTCGTGATCGAGAACCGCTGCGCCGTTCGCGTGATTCGTGTAGTTCTTGCTCTGCTGGCCAGCGGCAGTGTTGTCGCGGCACAGGCTCCGAGCGCCGACACTCTCCACCTTGCGGGCCTCACTCGCCCTGTGGAAGTACTCCGCGACCGCTGGGGCATTTCGCACATCTACGCGACAAACGAGCACGACCTCTTCTTCGCGCAGGGCTACACGGCCGCACGCGACCGCGCCTTCCAGTTCGAGATGTGGCGGCGTCAGGCGACGGGCACCATGTCGGAAGTCATGGGCCGTCGCGAGCTCGCGCGCGACCAGGGTGCCCGCCTGTTCAAGTATCGCGGGAGCCTGGCCGCGGAGCTGGCTCGCTATCATCCGCACGGCGCGGCCATTGTCGGAGCATTTGTCGAGGGCATCAACGCCTACGTGGACGAGGCCGCGCACAACCCGGCGCTGATTCCGGCCGAGCTGCGGATGCTCGGGATCGCACCGGGACGCTGGACCCCCGACGTCGTCATCTCGCGGCACCAGGGGCTCCTTGGCAACATCGACGAGGAGCTCAAGTACGGCCGCTTCGTGGCCCACCACGGCGCCGAGTTACTCCAGAAGGTCGAGTGGTTCCATCCGGGCCCGGCGCCCAGGCTCGACCTCGATCCCGTCATCGATCGCGCGGGCCTCGATGACCCCATCCTTGCACTCTACGACGCGTTTCGCGCACCGATGCGCTTTCAGGCGTCGGACATCACGGCTGCCTATCGTGGTGACAGCACAGTGTCCCGCCGTCTCGCATCGATCGACTCGGCGGCAGATGAGACCCTGCGCTGGACACAGCGGCGCGACATCGGCAGCAACAACTGGGTCGTGAGCGGCAAGCGCACGTTGAGCGGACGAGCGCTGATGGCCAACGATCCGCACCGTGCCGTGGCCGCGCCGTCACTGCGCTACTTCGTGCACCTCAACGCGCCGGGATGGAATGTCATTGGAGGCGGCGAGCCCGTCATCCCCGGCGTGTCCATCGGGCACAACGACCACGGGGCGTGGGGACTCACGGTCTTCGAGACCGACGGCGAGGATCTCTACGTCTACAGGACCAACCCAGCCAATCACTCGCAGTATCAGTACAGGGGTGCGTGGAAATCGATGCGCACGCTCCGCGATGCGATTCCCGTGAAGGGTGAGTCGCCCGCGACGGTCACGCTCAAGTACACTCGCCATGGCC
>JACMOE010000073.1 GCA_014378185.1 Gemmatimonadaceae bacterium
ATCAGGACACGGCTTCTCGAGCAGCAAGCGGGTATCGATGTTCGATACCCGCACACTGAGCCTTATCAAGACCATCGACGTGGGCGCCGCGCAGCCGGATGGCATCCTCTTCGATGCATTCAACGATCGCATCTACATCTTCAGCCACCCAACGAAGGATGCCACGGTCATCGACGCGACGGACGGCACCGTGCTCGGCACCATCGACCTCGGCGGCGTGCCCGAGCAGGGTGTGGCGGATGGCAAGGGAATGCTCTACGTCGTCATGCAGGATTCGGCGGGCAGCGTCACGGCAGTTGACGTGAAGACGATGAAGGCCACGGCGCACTATCCGTTCGTCGACAAGGGCGGCTGCAATGGACTCGCCCTCGACGCCAGGAATCACGTGTTGTTCGCGGCGTGCGCGCGCTCAGGCAACCCGCCGGCTCAGCCCGCGCAGCCAATGATGGTGATCCTCAGCTCCGACGATGGCCGCATTCTCGCCAACCTTCCGCTCGCAGGTGGCTCCGATGGCGCAGCATTCAATCCTGCGACGATGGAAGCCTTCAGCACGCACAGCAACGGAACGCTGACGGTGGTGAAGGAGACCAGCCCAACCAGTTTCGAGGTGGAGCAGAACCTCCAGACCATGCTCGGTGCGCGCACGCTCACGCTCGACACGGTGACCAACCACATCCTCACCATGAGCGTTGAGCGCGGTCCGGCGCCACCGCCGCCGGTTGGCGGTGGGCGCGGAGGGCAGGGCGTGGCCGTGCCGGGATCGTTCTCGATCCTGGTGATCGGCAAGTAGGACTACGGCACCACAGGCGCATCCGGCTTGGCCACGGGCTTCCGCTCACGCAGGTGCTCCGCCATGTCGAGCCGGGTGATACCGTCCTTCATCCAGTCGGGGGCGGGCTTCCCTTCCAGGTAGTGGTCGAACCACTCGCCCATGCGCGTGGCGTAATCACGCTGGTTGGTGGGACGCGCAAGCCCGTGGTTCTCGCCAGCGTACTCCAGCATGATGACTTCCTTGCCGAGCTGGCGCAGGGTGTTGTAGTACGTGATACCCTGGTTGAAGTCCACCGCGCCATCCTTGTCGTTGTGCAGGATGACGAGCGGCGTGGTCACGTTCTTCGCGTGAAACACGGGCGAGTTGCGGATGTACGCGTCCGTGTTGTCGGTGAAGTTGCCCTTGAACCGGCCCTGGCTCGACTCGAAGATCGCCTGGTTGGTGCCGCCGGAATTCCAGTAGATGGAGCTGTACATGCTCACGAGGTCCGTGAGCGGCGCGCCGGCGATGGCGCTCTTGAAGATGCCGGTCTGGGTGACGAGGAATGCCGTCTGGTAGCCGCCCCACGAGTGGCCCCACAGGCCCACGTTTGCGGAATCAACGATGCCGGTGGCGATCGCGGCCTTCACCGCTGGCACGACGGACCACACGGCAGACATGCCTGGATCATTGAGCTTGTAGACGATATCGGGATCGAATACGGCATACCCGCGACTGGTGTACCGCGTGGGGTCCGGGGCCCGCGTGTCGCTCGGCGCCGCGTAGGCGTGCATGTTCTGCGAACGCCTTTCGTAGATGGTCACGAGCATCGGGTACCTTTTCCCGGGCTCGTAGTTCGCCGGCAGGTAGAGTGCGCCCTGGAGCTTGTCGCCCTTGGCACTTGCGTAGTTCACCAGGCGAGCCCCCGGTGACCACGCGATCTGTCGTTGCTGCGGATTGGCGTCGGTGAGCTGCTTCTCGCTGCCGAATGACGCGTTCGCGAGGTGGTAATTCGGGAAGTCGACGTAGGTTTGGCGAGTGTAGAGCCAGGTGTCGGCGTCGCGCGCCTTGACGAAGTTGAGCTTCGCGTCATCGAACACCAGGTTGGTGGCGCCGCCGCGACGAGCATCGACGCGCGCGAGACCCTCCTTCTTCGTCCACTCACCGTACGTCGCGAAATACATGGGATTCGAGAAGTCGATGCCCTTCTCCCTTGAATCGAGCACGTAGCGACGCTGGTAGTGCTTGCCGGTGGACAATCCATCACCGGTGAGATTCACGGCGGATCCGCCGTGC
>JACMOE010000716.1 GCA_014378185.1 Gemmatimonadaceae bacterium
CAGCAGCACGGCGCGACGCACGGCACCACGCGTGACGGCACTCATCGCGACCGGCGCGCGTGCGGCAAGGATGACGATGGCTGGCAGGGCCGTGAAGAGAAACCGCGGGCCGCGGAAGACGCCGTCATGCCAGTACATCGCGTACGCCGACGTCTGCGCGAAAAGGAATGCGATGAGGAACAGGTCCCAGCGGGTGGGGCGCCGCAGCGCGAACAATCCCGCGGCAATGATCGCGACGGCAGGCAGTGGCCACTCGAATAACAGCACGTTCAGCTGGAGCAGGTACTTCGACGCGAACATCAGCGCCCGCACCGGCGTGTGGACCGTGCCGTATGGATCCACGTGAAAGCCGAGCTGGTGTGCGCTGCCATACAGCACCTCGTAGCCGAGTCGCGTGGGTGCGCCGGTGGTGCGGAGGTTCACGTAGAACAACACCAGCACTGGCGCGAGTCCCGCCACAACCTGCCATGCGAGTGAACGCACGCGCGCGCCACTGCCACGCAATCGGCTCACCTGCATGCCGCCCACCACCGCCGCAACCACGAGGGCATCGAGTGGACGGACCGTGAAGGCGACGCCGAGCGACAGGCCAATGAGTGCGGCCGCCATGCTCGCATCGCGTACCCCATCCGAATCGCTCCAGATGGCCAGCTGCCACAACGCCACCGTCGCCAGCCACAGCACGGGCACGTGATTCATGAAGCTCGCCGACACGAACAATGCGAATGGACTGAGCGCGAGGAGCAGGACCGACGCGCGCGCGGTGCCCTCGTCGTAGGCGCGACGAGTGAAGCCGTAGAGCGACAGGATGCTGAGGCCAAGCAGGGCAGGATTCACCAGCCATGCGGCACGCAACGCCACGCCAAGAGCGAGGAAGACCGGTCCGCCCACCGGAAACTGTGAGTACCACCGGCCCTGCTCGATCATGTTGTCCATCCCGAAGAACTCGGGATTGGCATCTGGCGGCAAGGACAGCCGCCCGCTCAGCAGGATCTTCGCGTGAAAGAGCTGCGCCACCTCGTCCGCGTTGTGCGGCTGACGGCCGAAGCAGACGATCGCGAGAATCGCGGAAGCGCTGACGGCGAACAGCGCCACCCCTGCGAGAAAAACGCGCCGCGGAATGCGCATCACGGCCCGAGTGCCCACACGCCAGAGCGCATCGGCAACCGAGGGGAACCAGCGTCCAAGTGCAAGCAGCGCGACAAGCACTATACCGCCGATCACCAGCCAGAAGGCACGCGCGTGGTCGAACCACTCGAGGGCCGCGCCGAGGGTGAGCCGGTTGGCCAGCGGATAGACGCCGAACACGCACAACAGCAGCGCGGCGGCCATGGAAATCGCCGCCGTGCCGGACATGGTGCCGCGGTCGTCGGTCACGCGCTATGGAATCAAGCGGTACTTCTCCACGCGAAACTCGTCGCGCGCCGCAATGCCCGCCGATCCCTTCTTCATCATCTCCTCGATCTCGTTGATCTCGCGCGGCACCTGCGACACCCACTCCACGCCCTGCGTGGTCGCGATGTAGTCGTCCTCGATGCGCACGCCGATGTTCCTGTACAACGCCACGGCGTTGCGCACGCGGGCCGCGTACTCGCGGTTGCGCGGCGTATCGGGAATCTCGTCCAGCACATGCTCGCGGACGTACACGCCTGGCTCGATGGTGAACGCGCTGCCGGGCTGGATCCGGCCCGTGAAGTAGTATTGATCCGGAACGTGCACCGCGAGGCCGATGCCGTGCCCGATGCCGTGCATGTAGAAGAGCTGTAACTGCGAACACTGGCGTGGCTGTGGCCCGGCCGCGCAGTCGTACGTCGCATTCGGCGACTCGATGAGGCCAAGCCGCGTGAGTCCGGCCGCGAGCACGGCGCTCGCCGAATCGCTCATCAGGCGCGCGACGTTGCCCAGCCTGGCCTGCCGCTCCGCGGCCTTCTGCGCCTCGCGCACCAGTTGATACACGGCGCGCTGCTCCAGCGAGAACACGCCATTCGCGGGGACCGTGCGCGTAATGTCGGCTGCGTAGCCCTTGAACGACGCCCCGATGTCCATCACCACCACATCGTTCGCACCGATGAACCGGTCGTCCACGTTGTAGTGCAGCGTGGTGGAGTTCGGGCCGGACCCCACGATGGTCGAGAACGACGGTCGGTCAGCGCCATTCCGCCGAAACGTGTACTCGATCAGCGCCTGGAGCTCGAACTCGTTGAGGCCGGGCTTGATGATGGGGATGACTTCCTTCATGCCACGGCTCGTGATGTCCACGGCGTTGCGGATCAGCACCAGCTCCGCCGCACTCTTCCGCCCGCGCAACTGCTCCACCGCGTCGTTCACCGTGGTGATCTTGATGGACGGAAACTTCCGCTTCAGCCGGTCGAAGATCTGGTCATCCGGCGTGCGGATCACCGGCGCCGCCTGGTCATCCGCCGCACGCGCCACCTCGCCCACCACGCTGAACGGCATTCCCGTGCCGGCCAGCGAATCCAGCACCTTCGTCAGCTCGAGGGCAGATCGCCCGCGAATGCCGGTGAGCGTCCCGACGCCAGGCACACCCAGCCGCGCACCGGTCCACACCTCACGGCTCGGCTGCCGCGGATTCACGAACATGGTGGACGAGCGAACCGCGCCGGCCTGCTTGATCATCAGCAGCGCCGCGTCCGGCTCCTTGAAGCCGGTGAGATAGAAGAACGAAGGCGTCTGCTCGAAGGACAGGTAGTCCTGCGCCGGCTCGTGCCCGCCCAGCACTACGAGCGCGCCATCCGGAATTTTCGCCCCAAGTTCCAGGCGACGAGTGGCGTATTCGGTCTGGGCCTGCGCGCGCAGGACCGATGGAAGCAACAGGACTACGAGGGACAAACGCCGAATCACAGGTCCTCCGTCATGGGGTGAACGGCGCGCTCATCCCACGAGCACGCTGATGACATACAGGATCAGGCCCACCAACCCGCCGACGAGTGTGCCATTGATGCGAATGAACTGGAGGTCACGGCCGATCTGCACCTCGATCTTCCGCGATGCATCACTCGCGTCCCAACCTTCCACCGTCTTCGCGATCAACTCGGCTACTTCCGGCCGATACTGATCCACCACGCCCAACACCACGCGCTCGGCGGCCTCGTCGATGTCGCGCAGGAAATCGGGGTTCGCAAGGGCTCGCTCGGCAATGCCGCCAATGGCGCGCTCGAGCGGCTCCGGCGAGGGTGCATCAGGCCCCGCGTACTTCGCGAGCGATCCTTGCGCAGCGCGAAGCAGGGCGTCCGACAATTCCTCCACGGCAGGATGCGCCAACAGCTTCTCCTTCATCGCCTCGGCGCGCGCGATAGTCTCCGGGGAGCTGTGCAGCTTGTCCACGAACCCGCGCAACGCCTGATCGAACTGTTCGCGCAGGGGGTGTTGTTCGTCCGTTGCCACCTGCAACAGCGTTCGCTCGATGCCCGCGACGATCTTCTGGTACAGCTTGTCGTCCACGGCGCTTGGCAACCACCACGGACTCTCCTCTGAGATGCGCGCCCGAATGAGCTCCTTGTTGTCGGCCACGATACGGCTCACCAGCGTCACGAGCTTGTCCAGCATTTCCTGATGCCGGTCGTCCGTTGTCGCGAGTGCGAGCAGGTCGCCGAGCAGCGGCGCGACGTGCGCCTTCCGCAGCTGGGCCACCAGCGTGTCGTGTACCGTGGTCTGCAGCTCCTCCTTCGGCATGGATTCCACGGCGCGGGCCACGCCCGCCGCGATGGCGCGCGCCACGCGCGTCTGGTGTTCAGGCTCCGCGAGCCATCGTGCAGCGCGTTCGCCCAGCCGCATCCCCGCCAGTTGCCGTGCGATCACGTCGCGGGCGAGGAAGTTGTTGCCCACGAAATTGCCGAGACTGCGGCCGATGCGATCCTTTCGGTGCGCCACGATGGCGGTGTGGGGAATTGGAATGCCGAGCGGGTGGCGAAACAGTGCGGTCACGGCGAACCAGTCCGCGACGCCACCCACCATCGCGGCTTCGGCCGTTGCCCGCACGAGGCCCACCCAGAACGGCGATAACGCCGGCCGCAGGTGCGACAGCACGGATAGCGCCACGAACAGCAGCGCAAAGGCGGCGAGCAGCGCCGTGGCGCGCCGCCGCATGATGGCGTACTGCCTGATTTTTTCGGAATCGTCCTTTACGACTAGCATTCCCGGAAAAATAGGCGTGGGTACGGCGGC
>JACMOE010000717.1 GCA_014378185.1 Gemmatimonadaceae bacterium
CCGGACGCGCGGCCACCCTGACCGAAGTAGCTGCTGAGACAGTCGAGTTGCATTTCATGTAAGACCAAGCAAGACCGATTTATAGGTGGGCTCGCTTAAAGCCTATTGACAAGTGTGCCAGGGCTGCTCATCTTCGCGCGTCCCGCCGCACACCTCCTTCGTCCTCGGACGATCGGGCCCTCCTGTTTCATCGTTGAACGCCGGTCCGCTCCCCTTCGCACCTCCCAATGGCTCTGTTTGGTCGTAATAAAACCACCGTCGGCCTGGACATCGGCTCGGGACTGATCAAGGTGGCCGTGATCGATCATTCCAAAGGCGAGCCGGAACTCATCCGCGTCGCGGTGGTTCCGTTGCTCTCGGACGCCATCGTGGAAGGCGAGATCATGGATCCCGGCATTGTCGTGGAGGCCATTCAGGGCGCGTTGGCCGCCGCCGAGGTGAAGGGCACGCGAGTCGTGACTGCCGTTGGCGGCCGCGATGTGATCATCAAGAAAATCCAGATCGAGCGCGTGAAGGAGCAGCAAGCGCGCGAGCTGATGCGGTGGGAGGCGGAGCAGCACGTGCCGTTCGACATGGAGTCGGTCGAGCTGGATTTCCAGATCCTCGATCCCGACGCCGACGGTGTCGAGATGAGCGTGTTGCTGGTGGCGGCGAAGCGCGAGCTGATCGAGTCGAAGCTGCGCATCCTCACGGACGCGGGACTGGATCCGGCGCTCGTGGACGTGGACGCCTTCGCCCTGCATAACGCGTTTGAATTGAACTATCCGGATGCCATGCAGGGCGTGGTGGCGCTCGTGAACATCGGCCACGAAGTGACGAACATCAACATCCTCGATGAGGGCGTCCCGATCCTCACGCGCGACATCACGGTGGGCACTCGCCGCTTCCGTGAGGACCTGCAGCGTGAGCGCGGCGTTTCGTCGGATGAGGCACAGCAGCTCCTCCAGGGCTACGACCGGTCGGACCATCTCGACGCGGTGCTCGAGAGTCGCGGTGAGGAAATCGCCGTCGGTATCGAGCGCGCGGCCGCATTTCTCGCCACGTCGTCGCGGACCGGTGGCCAGGTGCGCGCGATCTACACCTGCGGCGGCGGCTCGCGGATTCCGGGGCTGAGCGACGTGCTTGCCCAGCGCTTGCGCCTCTCCGTGCAGCAGGCCAACCCACTGGTCAACCTGAAAGTTCGTGACGGCGCGCTGAGCAGCCTCGTCACGGACGAGGTTGCGCCCCTGCTCATGTTGCCAATCGGGTTGGCATTGCGGCAGGTGGCATGAGCGAGGCGACGCGATGATCGAGATCAATCTTCTCCCCGGGGCGCGACGCAAGTCGAAGCGCGGCGGCGGCGCCAGCATCGACTTCGGCGCCTCGATGGCCGCAATGCGCGAGCGTATCAAGGAGCCGTGGCTCATTGGCTCCGTCGCGGTCACGGCACTCGCGCTGCTCGCCGTGGGCGGCCTGTTCTTCCAGCAGGCGCGGTCCGGCGATGCGCTTGACGAGGCGCTCCAGAAGGCGGTGCAGGACTCCACGCGCTACGCGTCCGTCCTCAAGGAACACGACAGGGCCGAGGCTCGCCGCGACACGGCGCTCCGGTCGCTGAATCTCATTCGGGCCATTGACGACGACCGTTACATCTGGCCGCATGTCATGGACGAGGTGAGCAAGGCACTGCCGCCGTACACCTGGCTCGTGACGCTCGGCTTCTCCGGACTGGGACAGGCACAGCAGGCCATCACCGTCGCGACCGCCGTCACGGCGCCCGACAGTGGTGCCGCCAAGAAGAAGCGTCGCGTGCTCAACACCATCATCCCGCGCGACACGGTCCGCATCCACCTGGTGGGCAACACTGTGGACATCCAGGCGCTCACGCGCTTCATCCGCCAACTGGAGCAGTCTGCCTTCATCGAGCAGGTGCAACTCGTCAAGTCGGAGCATGCGAACGACAACGGCAAGGACGTCACGCAGTTCCAGCTGGACATGCTGTACTCGCGCCCCGATCCCTCCATGGGCAGGCGTGTTCCGCTGGCCGTCTCGGTGAAGTAGCATGGCACTCCTTCCCGCGAACAAGCGCGACCGGATCCTCGGCGGCGTGGGCGCCGCCGCGCTGGCGCTCGCCATCGCCTACGGCGTTCTCGTCTGGCAGCCCCGACGCGACGAACTGGTGGTGATGCAGGCCCACGTGGATTCCCTGCTGGTCATCAACCAGCGTGCCAAGTCGGAGCTCGCGCAGGGCAAGACCAACGAGCTGAAGATCCAGGCCGACCTCCTCACGGCCGATCTCAAGGTGATGCGGTTGCTCGTGCCCACGGAGAACGAGGTGCCCACCCTGCTCGACCAGGTGTCGACGGCGGCGCGGCGTGTGGGACTCGAGATCGTTGATGTTCAGCCCCTGCCGACCCTCGTCGGCGACCAGTACGAGGCGTTCAAGTACCGGCTCGTCGTCCGCGGCGGTACCTACCACCAGATCGCGGATCTGCTCACGAACATCGGATCGCTCCAGCGCATCGTCGCCCCGATCAACGTGTTGTTGAACCCGCAGTCCGATACCCGGCTGGTGAAGCGAAACAAGATGCAGAACCTGGAGGCGCGCTTCGAGATCCAGACATACGTCGCGCACGCGCCGCCGCCGCCGCCGCTGGTCAAGGGTGTGCCGGTCAAGGACGCGCCAAAGCCGGGAGAAAAGTGATGAACGCTTCATCGGTCACGGCCGGTTCGCGCGGATGCTCCAGGCGCACGATGCTGCCAGTGGCGGCGCTCGGTCTGCTCCTCGCGGCAAGTGCGTCGGCGCAACGGATGCCCGACATCAATGCACCGAAGCGCGCTGCGCAGAACGCCGTGGATGCCGAGAATGCACGACTCTCGGCCCAGACGGGTCAGGAAATTCCCGTGCGGCGCGGCGCGGCCGCGCCGGCTCCGGCGGGGCCATCGGGTCCGGGCAGCGTCGCGGCGCAGCCTGGCGCGCGCCCGTCGTTCGCGGCGCCCGGTGTGATGGCGCCCGTGACGAGGGAAGTGTTCGGCTATACCGCGGAAGGACGACGCGATCCGTTCTTCTCGCTCATCCTCACGGAAGACCTGCGTCCGTTGCTCTCGGACCTCAAGCTCGTCGCAATCCTGTACGAAGCGTCCGGTCGTCGCAGCGTCGCCATCATGCGCGATGTGTTGACCAACGCGCAGTATCGAGTGAACGCCGGCATGACCCTTGGCCGGATGCGCGTCGCCCAGATCAGGCCGCGCGTGGTGCTCTTCACGATAGACGAGTTCGGACAGAGCCGTCAGGACTCGCTGTTCTTGGTTGATTCGACAAAGGTGAGGAACAAATGAAGCCAGTCCTGGCGGTCATCGTCGCCACGGCGCTCGTGTACGGGCCGTCCGCTCGCCCGGTCGAAGCTCGGCCGGCCGAGGGATCGGTTCGGTCCCTCAGCGTCATCCCGGCCTCCGGCAAGGCCGAAATTGTCATCGGAGTCTCCGGCGGCATCGAGGTGCGCGATTTCACGCTGTCCTCGCCCAACCGCATCGTCCTCGATTTCACGGGTGCATCCCTCGGGCTGGGTTCGCGCGGTTACGATCGCGTGGCTCGCGGCGGCATCAAGGATGTGCGCTACTCGCAGTTCCGGAAAGGCACCGTGCGCGTCGTGGTGTACCTGGACGGACCGCACGCCTATCAGCTGACCAGGTCGGAGGGCGAGGTCCACGTGACCGTGGCCACCTCCGCCGGCACAGAGTTTTCCGCCTGGCACAGTGGGGGCGGCAACGCGACCGACGAACGCGTGGTGACGCTGCCGGACACGCGCGCGGCCGGCGAACCTGCCGCCAAGGCGCCAGGGGTCAGCGATGCGCCCATGCGGACGAACGTGCAACGCGACCCGATGACGGTCCAGCAGGTAGCGCAACAGGCGCAGCAGCGCTCGCAGCAGCCGCGCATCAGCGTCGTGTACCAGGGCGCCGACATCCGTGACGTGCTCGCGGCATTCGCTTCGTTCGCCGGGCGCACGATCATCCCCAGTTCGAGTGTGGGCGCCACCAAGGTGGACGCCGAAATCCGGGATCAGCCCTGGGACGTGGCACTCCAGGCCATTCTCTCGGCCCAGGGTCTCGACGCGCGCGAGGATGCCAACGGCATCATCATCGTGGACACGCAGGAGCGCATCGCCTCGCGCGTTGCCACGGAACAGCTCGTCACGCGAGTGTATCGCGTGAACTACCAGCGTGCGACGGCCGTCGGCGATCAGATCCGCCAGCGGCTGCTCCAGTGCATTCCATCCGAACGTTATTCCCCGACGCAGTCCTCGTCCGCGGCCGCTGGCCAGCCGCCGGCGGCGGGGGC
>JACMOE010000718.1 GCA_014378185.1 Gemmatimonadaceae bacterium
GAAGCTCGACGCATCGGGCTCGCTCTGAATGAGTTGCGCGCCGGTAAAGGCTTCCATGGGCTGGCGATTGTCGTCGAACGCCAGGAAGGCATCGTGCTTCTCGGCCGTGAGGCCGGTTTGCGGCTGGAACCAGTGCGTGAAATGCGTCACGCCACGGCTCATTGCCCACTCCTTGATGACCTGCGCCACGGTGGGCGCAACGTCCAGGTCGAGCTTCTTTCCAAGGCGCACCGACGCCGCGAGCTTGGCGTACACTTCCTTGGGAAGCTTGTCGCGCATCTGGCGCACGCCAAACGTGTTGATGCCGAAATAGGCCGACGTGGGCACCGGGGTGACACCGTCACCATTGAAGGAGGGCGACGGAACACGAGGCACCCGAGCCGCAAGATCGCGAAGGGTGGACTTGCGAGAGTTACTCACGGGGTCGGTCATGACTAGAACGTTGGGATAGGGAAGCGCAATGGACAATTTCGTGATGACAAATTACACAAAATGAGCCGGAATTTCCAATATTGACGACAAAGATTTGCAGAAAGTGCACAGATCAAGGCATTCAGCCCAATCCGTGAAACCAGCGCGGCGGCCCATCTCGCCGGCCGCCCCGTTGTTCCTGCCAGTCCTGTACCCAAGCGAGACTCGGCAACGCGGCCTCGTTTCTAGTGCCATGGCAGGGCTCAGCGAATCTTGCCGAGGTTGCGCAAGGTGGGCACGAGCCGCGCGGTGAACCCCACCACGACCAGCGCCGCCATGCCCCCCGCCACCACGGCCGGCACCGCCCCCAGCAAGCGCGCCGCCACCCCACTCTCGAACGCACCCAACTCGTTCGACGAGCCAATGAACACCGAATTCACCGCCGACACCCGGCCCAGCATGTTGGCGGGTGTCAGCATCTGCACCAGCGTCGAACGGATCACCACACTCACGCTGTCGGCCATGCCGCTCACCGCCAGCAACACCAGCGACAGGAAGAAGCTCGTCGACAACCCGAACCCGATGATCGCCAGCGCGAATACGCCCACTGCCATCAACAACGCACGGCCCGCCCGCTCGATGGGAGACCGGTGCGCGAGGAGCACGCCCATGAGCACCGCACCCAGCGCGGGTGCCGCACGCAGGACGCCCAACCCTTGAGGCCCCACATGCAGGATCTCCGAGGCGAACACGGGCAACAGCGCCTCCGCTCCCCCCAGGAATACCGAGAAGAGATCGAGCGACATGGCGCCAAGGATGAGCGGCTGGCTCCAGACGAAGCGCAGGCCGGTGAGGAGGTTCTCGACCATCGCCGACCTGTTCATGAATCGGCCCGCGGGCTTGTACCGGATCGACAGCAGGAAGCAGAGCGCCAGCAGCATCAGCGCGGCACCCACTGCATAGGAAGCGACGGGTCCCGAGAATCCATACAGCAGGCCTCCAGCCGCCGGCCCGACCACCGCGGCGGTCTGGAACGCGTTACTCCGCCACGCGATGGCATTCTCCAGATGCTCGCGCGGAATCAGCTCAGAACTCATGGCCTGTCGCGCCGGATGCAGGATGCCTCGCGCAATGCCGCTCGTGAAGATGGTCGCGTAGATGGGCAGCACACCAAGCTTGTCCAGCGTTCCCGGGACGGCGCTGAGCAACAAGAGCGACACCGAGCAAAGCGCCAGCACCGCAACCGCCATCAGCGACACCGTGCGCCGGTTCCACCGGCCCGCCACATAGCCGCCCGGCAGCGCCACCGTGATGAACGGCAATGCTTCCGCCAACCCGATGAGGCCGAGCGACAGGGGATCGTGCGTCATGGAGTACACCTGCCACCCCACGATCACAGCCTGAAGCTGCGAGCCGGCGGTCATCGTCCACAGGCTCAGGATGTACCAGCGGAAGGCGCGATGCCTGAAGGCGACGTAAGGGTCGTGCGGCGGCAGTGACGAGGCAGTCCCCACGGGCTGTGTCATCAACACAACCTATCCCACCGTGCCGGTAGGGCTGTACCTTTCGCCGCGTATGAATCCGTCCTCCTCACAGCCACCGTACCCTTCCTCAAATGCCGCAATGCCACCGAGTGGCAAGGCGGTGCATGCAGGTCCGGACGATACGCTCCTCCTGCAGCGTATGGCGGACGGTGACGAGCAGGCGCTCGGCACCTTCTACGATCGGTGGCAGCCGTTGGTGCACGGCGTGGTGCTCCGGATCCTGCGGCAGCGCGACGACGTGGAGGATGTGGTGGAAGAAGCCTTCTGGCAGGCCTGGCGACAGGCCGGCCGGTACCAGACTGGTCGCGGCTCGGTGCAGACCTGGCTGTTGACCATTGCACGGAGCCGAGCGCTCGACCGCGTGCGGGCCGTCACACGCCTGCGCGAGGATCCGATCGTTGGCGAGAATGGCGAGTTGGTGGTGCACTTGGCGGCCGACGGGGATCCGTCGATGAACACGGAAGCGGCGGAGCGCAGGTCGATCGTGATCGCCGCCCTCGCCGACCTGCCGGCCGAGCAACGGGAAGCCCTGGAGCTCGGATATTTCGGGGGGTTGAGCCAGACGGAAATTGCCGAGCGTACGGGCCAGCCACTCGGCACGATCAAGACGCGAATGCGGCTGGCCATGCAAAAGTTGAAGACACGACTCCAGGTCTTGCGCGAGGAAGCGTCATGACGATCAGCGGGATGACACACGAGGAGGCACGCGAGGCGCTGGAAGCGCTGGCTCTCGATGCGCTCGACGCATCGGAGCATGCTGCCGTCCTGGCGCACGTGCAGGGGTGCGCCGAGTGTCGTCTCGAACTCGCGACGCTGGAGGCGGATGTCGCGCAGCTGGCGTATGCCGTGCGTCCCGAGTCCATGTCGGACGTGCAGCGCGTGCGTGTGCGTGGGCGCCTGCTGGCCCGCGCGGCCGCTGACCGTTCCAGTTCGAGCCCCGTCATGCCCGACACCGACGTGCGGCGTGTGCCGGCCATGGCGAAGTCGTCGTCGCGACAATCCATGTGGATTGCCCTTGCCGCAAGCGTGGTGGCTGCGGTAAGTCTCGCGTCGCTTTTCCAGGTGAATCGGGAACGTGAAACAATTGCCGCCGCGTATGCGTCGGCCGCTGGCGATCGCACAGCCACTCGTGCTTCACTGGATTCGCTGCGCTCGGCAATGGCAGATCGCGACAAGCTTATCGCCAACCTCACCGGGCCGGACGTGGCCGTGGTGACGATGGCGTCGGCCGGTCCGCAGACCCCGTCGGCACGGATGTTCTGGGATCAGTCCGTGAATGCGTGGACCTTCGTTGCGCACAACCTGCCGAAGCCCAAGGCGGGCCGCACGTATCAGTTGTGGCTCGTGACGGCCAGCCAGAAGATCAGCGCCGGCACGTTTTCGCCTGGTGCGAATGGCGAGGCCGTGGTGCGCGCCACGTATGCGCTGGCAAAGGATTCGCTTGCCGCGGTGGCGGTGACGGACGAGCCCGAGGCCGGCAGTGCGCAGCCGACCACGGTCCCGTTCATCGTGGGGATGAAGTCAGCGCGCTGATTTCCTGGTCGATTTTTTCGCGCTGGTTTTTCTGGGCGGCACCTTTGCGCCGGCGGCCCGGGCTTCCGAGAGTCCGATGGCGATCGCCTGCTCGCGCGTCTTGACCTTCGGGTGCTTGCCCGCGCCGCTCTTGAGCGTGCCGCGCTTCTCCTTGTGCAGTGCGCGTTCGACGCTCTTGCTGGCCGCCTTGCCGTACTTTCGCGCGCTGGTCTTCTTCTTCGCCGCCATGAGTCACATCCTCCGGACAGGGATGCTGCCCAATGCGCAACGATCGTTCCAGCCAGGGAGCAAGAGCGGGTCCTGCTTGCGGCTTTGTTGCGCCCTACACATCCGGCAACTCGTTTGGCGCGCGTCGTTCTTCGACGACCTCCCTGGGCGAACGCCGCCGCGCGAGCACGAGTGATGCCTCGAGCGTCGCCATGCAGAAGCTTGCCCACGCGAGCCCAACGACGATCCCGCCCAGCACGTCCGACGGGTAGTGAACGCCGAGGTAGAGGCGGGTGAGGCAGATGAGCAGGATGAGCAGGGTGGCGCCCGTGAGCGTCAGCATCTTGGCCCAGCGGTGCTTCTGGAGTCGCAGCAGCAGGTAGGCCACGGTGCCGTACACCACCGTCGCACTCATGGCGTGGCCCGATGGAAACGACGAGCTCACCGCCGTCGTCTGCCATGCGAAAACGCTGGGCCGCGGCCGGTGATACACCAGCTTGAGGGCGCCATTGAGCAGGATGTTGCCGATCGTTGCAGCCAGGAGCAGCCGCGCGGAGTGCTTGTGTTCCGTGTGCCAGAGAAAGAGGGCCGCCACGCCGACGACCACGATGACCACCGTGCCCGTGCCCAGGTACGTCATCTCCACCATCACGGCGGTGAGGGCTTTTGACTGATGGCCATGCAACCATTCCAGGATGGCGACGTCGAACGTCTGCGTGCCACCCTCGAGGACATTTTCCGCAAGGCTGGCAAAGGCAACCGTGGCCGCCACGGCGATGATGGCGCCGACCACGAGGAAGATGCCGACCGTGGCGTAGAACGACTTGGCGTCGATTCCAGCCCGCCGCATGCCGCGAAAGACGAGGTTCCAGACGGCGGTGAAGCGCCCGCGTTCCAGCTCGCGCCGGTCGTTGCTGGCGGCCGGGATCTGCGGATCGATTGGCGGGGAAAGTGGGGTCATGGCGAGCGCGAACTCTTCAAGACGCGGGCCGCGATCTGTCCACCCGGGTTGAGCCGGGGAGCGGCGTGGGGTTACCTTTGAGGTTCGGCGCCGTGGCCAAGTGGTAAGGCGGCAGACTGCAAATCTGCTATTCGTCGGTTCGATTCCGACCGGCGCCTCTGTGGAAGTGATGATGTGGTACAGGGTGGTGCGGCCGTCCGACGCCTTCGGACGGCGGCGGGGTATTAGCTAGAGGCTTTGCGGACAAAGTCGACGTTCACCGCTCGTACATGGGCATGATCGAGCGTGGTAAGGTTGCGGTCATCCTCGTAACGGTCGAGAAGCTCGCGGAGGGCCTCGAGATGTCGATGACCGAGCTCGTGGCACAAGCAGAGAGCGAGCATTGATCCGCAAGGTGCGCGGGGAGATCAGCGCGATAGGGGGACGACGAAAATGCGTCGGAAATCCGTATGGATTTCCGACGCATTTGCTGCAGTGAGCATTATGCCCGCCGCGAGACCAATGCGCCGCGCGCCTTTCAACGCTCGGGCATGCACCTCGGGCGCAGACGGTGAAGGTAAACCTTCACAACCCGCGCCCGAGTTCTCTCATTTTTCGCGCATGTGCGCTGACATGTGCATTAAATGCGCGCAACCAGCGGTCCCATCACTGCGAATGAATCTTGTTCCATATCAATTAATCCACTAGCACAATGCCACCTCCGATAAGCCCAGCGCTCACTTCTGCTGGCACCGGGGCCAACGAAGCTTGCGGTGAGAAATCACGTACTGCTTGCGTCGCCAGGTGCGGAGTCACGCTCAACGCTTCCCGCTGTTGTGCATCGGCACTGGTGCCCACGCTGCCAAGGATCATCAACGCCACGCTTATCGCTCCTCCTACTGTTTGCATATCTTCTTCTGCCTTTAGAAGACCACGTGCGCGACCTTCGCCTCCGCTCAACGCGCCAATTGGTTGAGGTCGGCGATCGCGTCCGACAGCGTTGCGCGCCGCGGCTCGCGTCGCAAGCGGGCTCTACGGCGCCAGTGAGTGCGCCTCTTGCAATGCACATATCCCATACCCTTGCAGGAGATGCTCACGATGAAGACGCATGTACGCTTCGCCACGGTGGCGGCACTCGCACTCTTCGCGGCCCTGCCGGCCCGCGCGCAGGATGATCACAAGCCAGGCGGCCTCAACAAGGTGGCTCACGACGTGAGCAGCACCATGAAGAAGGCCGGTCGCGACACCAAGGGAGAAATCCATCGCGATGCCAGCCGCACGCACAACACGTTGAAGGACGCCGGCAACGACACCAAGACGGTGCTCAAGCGGACGACCGGCATTCACGGCTCGCATAACGCCCATCCAGGCGGTCTGAACAAGGTGGCGCACGATATCAGCAACGCCTCCAAGCGCGGCGCCAGCGACGTGAAAGCCGAGAAGAACAGGGTGAAGGCAAAGGGCCATGCCGAGGCCACCGAGACCGGCAAGGACATCAAGGAAGCTGTGAAGAAGCCGTAACAGGCGACTGCGGAGCAGGAGTTTTGTGAAGGGCCGGCGCCAGGAGGCGCCGGCCGTTATTTCTTGTCGCAATACGCGCCGATTCCCTGCGAATTGCGAAAATCCAGGCGATCTGCTCTAGGGCGGCGTGTCCGCATTGGTCCGGACAAAACGACCGGATATGCGCTGGCGAACCCTTGAGATGGACACTCTGACGCATGCCATTGCTTCTCGAACGTTGGCATCTGGTGTGCCTCTCGCATTTGTGAGCGCA
>JACMOE010000719.1 GCA_014378185.1 Gemmatimonadaceae bacterium
CCGGACGGTCCGAGAGCAGGGCATCGATCATCTTGCTCTCGATCACCACGCCGGTGCCCGCGCCAAGGCCGGTGCCGCGCAGCATATCCGATATGTCGCGCAGGCGGCAGGGGGCGCGATTGAGGAAATAATCGCTGTCGCCGGAGCGGGACAGGCGCCGCGTGATCACGACTTCCTTGAACGGCACGGGCAGGATGCCGTCATCGTTCGAGAAGTGCAGCGAGACTTCCGCCACGTTCACCGCACGCCGTGCCGTCGAGCCCTGGAAAATGACCTCGTCCATCTTGGCACCGCGCATGAGACGCGCGCGCTGCTCGCCCAGCACCCAGCGGACCGCGTCCGACACGTTGGACTTGCCGCACCCATTGGGGCCCACGATCGCCGTGACACCCGGCTCGAAGACGAGCTGCGTGGCATCGGCGAACGACTTGAAACCGTGCAGCTCGAGCTTGGTCAACCGCACTAGAACACTCTCCCGATTCGATAGACAAGCGTCGGCGTCAATCCCGCTTCCTTCACCGTCGGGACTGCGAGCGCGGCTTGCTGCGCGCTCTCGTAGGCACCGAAGTACAGGTTCGCTCCGCCATTGGCCTGGCGCAGCGCATACACGGGTTGTCCGCGCGCCGCAAAGCGTGCGAGGCGCGTGGGGACGTCGGCGACCGCGACGTCCGCCTGCACCATGAAGGCGAAAGGCAAGGCTGTCACGCTCCCCATGCCGGGAGCGAGTATCCGGTGATTGCGAAGCTGTACCAGCAACGACTCCGCCGAGGAGCGCGTGGAATATGCACCGGCGACGAGCAGGAAGAATCGCGTTCGCAGGTCAAAACCATACGTGCCCGCCGGCACGGTCTCGAACCGCTGCCGCAGGTCCAAGATAGCGCCGGATTTCGTGTTCGTCTGCTCGAGACGAACCGCCCACGCCGCCGCGGCGCTGGAGTCGCTCGCATTGGTCGCGGTCAGCAGCGGAAACGAGTCGGAGGGCGGCGAGGTCAGGCCGCGCGCCAGGCTATCCCGGCGCGCGCTGTCAGCACGTGCGGCAATGGCCGCCGAATCGGGTGTGAGCTTGCTCGCCAGGGGCGCCGCTGAAAACTTTGCTCCAATCCGCGGTGGACGCTCGGACGCATACGGCCTGTAGGCGAACCACAGCGCAAGCGCCCCCACGCCAAGCGTCAGCAACAGGCCAGCGGCACCCGCCAGCAACCTGTGCCCGCCTCGCGGCTTGACGCGCGCAGCCTCCACCACCGCCAATGGCGCACTGCCGGCGACCGAGGTGAGCCCACTGCGTCGGGGGCGCAGCCAGCCAATGGTCTGCGCCACCGGAATGTCGCCCGGCACCGTGTCACCCACGATCACCGCACCATCCGTCGCGAACACGAGGTCGACGAGATTCGCCGCATCGACCGGGGCGACCACCAGGAGCAACGCACCCACCTCACGAAAGCCCGCCGCGAGCCGCCGCCACCGCGTGTTGCCGAAGATGTCCTCGTAATCGATGGGCGACGTGCCGCTGGGGATGATGAACAGTTCTCCCGAGTCGGGCACCTGATGGGCCACGCGGTTCAGCGATACCCCGAACAGGAAACTGTCCACGATGCCGTGCGGATCATCGCTGGACACCAGCGCCTCCAACGCCGGCGACCCACCCAGCAGGTCCGCCACGGCCACTCGGCGATGCGCCGCCTGCACCCGCGCGATACCCAGCGCGACCTCCGCGGTGGCCTCCGGATCACCACCCACGACGACCACGGCA
>JACMOE010000720.1 GCA_014378185.1 Gemmatimonadaceae bacterium
CGCCGCGGTGGGGGCTGGTGCGTTCGCCGACGTGGCGAGCGCGGTGCACGCGACGCTCATCCGCTCACCGTCACAACCTTCGAGCGCCGCGGCGCACGCCATGTACGAGGGCCCCTATCGCCAGTATCGCGCGAGCGTGCAGGCGGCGCGTCCTGATCAGTGGGCAGCGATTTAGCGTTGTAAGTCGGACACTACGGTAGTACCCCGGTCTTCAACGCCGCGAGCCACGCGGCAGAGCGCTCGACCCACGGTCGTTGTTGCTCGGCCGTGGCCTGGTGGTTGTGCGGGGAGTCAATCATCGGCACCGCCTCCTTTGGCGCGCGAATCAGGTTGAAGGTCGTCCAGATGCCGATGGCCGGGGTCACCGCGTCGATGAATCCCATGGCCATCATGGTCGGGGCCTTGATGCGCGGCGCGAAATTCATGATGTCGAAATAGCGATCCGCGTCGGCCACGCGCGCATCCGACACGTTCCAGTTGGGATAGCCGGGCATGTGGCCGTGGAGCGCGCCGTTCGCGTCCGACCCCGCAGGAACGTTCACCACCACGCCGGTGATCCCGGGATAGAGCCCCGCGACGGCGAGACTCTGCTGGCCACCCATGCTGGTGCCGGTAGCCACCAGCACGCGGCCGTCCCAGTCCGGCCGGCTCGCGAGGTACTGCACCGCACGCACGTCGCCCAGGTACATCTGGCGAAAGTAGCCGTGGTCGCGATCCGTGGCGTTGATCGTGTTGTATTCCTTGATCATCTGCGGCAGCGACGCATAGAACTCTGGTGCCATGTCGCTCGGCACGTCGTGTGGTTCCACGTTGAGGGCGAGCCAGCCCTCACGCGCGCGGTCGGTGACCCACTGTTTCTGCAGCGGATACGGCGGGCTCGCCCATTGGAGAATGAGCAACGCGGGGAACTTGCCGTCGCGATGTGGCCGCGCGACCTGCCCGTGCACGTGTGCGCCGTCCACGTTGTCCAGGCGCACCGTGGCGTAGTCGATGTCCGGGCTTCCGCTCTCCTTCGGCGTGATCGCGGCATTGAAGGGTACGCGTGCGAGCCGCGCCAGTTGCGCATCCCAGAATGCGTCGAAGCCTGCCGGTCTCTTCTCCATTGGCAGGATGCGCGTCGGTGCCACGGCCGCGCCGAGTGCCACCACCCCGGGCCCTCCCGTGCTGGTGGAGCCGAATGGTTGTGTTGCCCCCTGCGGTGGACGGATTTCCACGCGCACCATGCCGGGCCGCGCGAGCCGGGTCTCGATCGACACGGGACCTTTCGAGAAATCCAGGACCCCGCGCACGATGACGCGACTACCGTTTTCTGTCACGACGTACGGATACAGGCCAGCACTCGGCGCCTGGCCGGATGCAACCGCGACGGTCCATCCTACCGTCTTGCCGATTCCGTAGATGCCTGTTGTGTCGTAAGGAGTCGCAACCACCGTTTGTGCGCCGATGTCGCTCGCCGCGAGCAGCAGCGAGCCGCAGTGAACCAGGATCCACGGTGCTTGTCTGAATGGTGAGTGCATGTACCTTGTTCTCCCCATGAAGGTGACGCCGCGGGATCCATCATGCCGCCTGAGGCTGTATCGTGCCCGACTCGTCGTGCTCGATGCGCACGTCATGATACTTCGCCAAGGCCAATGAGAGCAACAAGGGGCGGTGCGATGTCGCCTTCGCCTCTTCCAGGAGGAAAAATGACGGGCTCGCGCTTCGGCACGCTACCTGACGGACGCCCGGTCGAGCAACATGTGCTCACCAATGCGGCGGGAATGACGGTGTCGTTCCTGAGCCTCGGTGGCATCGTTCGCGTCGTGCAGGTGCCGGACTGCAACGGTGTGGTCGCCGACGTGGTGCCGGGCTACGACACGCTCGCCGAATATCTCGCGGACACGCGCTACTTCGGCGCACTCATTGGACGCTACGCCAATCGCATTGCGGGTGCGAGTTTCACGCTGGGGGGCATCGACTACCCATTGTCGCCCAACGATGGGCGCAACCAGCTGCACGGAGGTCCTGGCGGATTGCACGGCGTGTTGTGGGCCGTCGAGCCGTTCCGGACCGCGTCGAGTTCAGGCGCCGTGCTATCGTGCTCCAGTCCCGACGGCAGCGACGGCTATCCCGGCGCGCTCGACGTGCGCGTGACGTACACCCTCACCGACGCCAACGCGCTGGTATTCGACTACCAGGCAACAACGAACCGTGCGACACCGGTGAATCTTACGCAGCATTCGTACTTCAACCTGGCCGGTCACGACGCTGGTAGTGTCCTCGATCACGAGCTCACCGTGTACGCGAACCACTACCTGCCGGTGAACGACGAGCTCATTCCAACCGGCGAGTTGCGGGAGGTGAAGGGGAGCGTCTACGATTTCCGTGCACCGCGTCCCATTCGCACCGGAGCCGCAAAGGAGGCGTTCGTCGATTACGACCATACCTTCGTGCTCGACAAGGCAGCACCGGACGGCAAGTGCGTCGCCGCGCGCCTCCGCGATCCGCGTTCCGGACGCACGATGGAGGTGACGACATCGGAGCCCGGCGTGCAGTTCTACTCGGGCAACCAGATCGGCAACGGCCAGGGCGGCAAGGCGGGGACTCGGTACGCGGCGTACTCATCGCTCGCGCTGGAGACGCAGCATTTTCCCGATTCACCCAACACCCCGCACTTTCCGTCCACCATCCTTGACCCTGGTGCCGAGTACCGCTCACGCACAGCCTACCGCTTCTCGGCTGGTTGAGCGGGGCCGGGAGTCGTTCCGCCGTCGCCGTTGTGTCCCGACGTACCGGTGCTCATTTTTCGGTACGGCCACCTCGGTCGTGACCTCACGCCCCAAGTGGACTCAGCCGTGCCCGAGTTGGCCTTTCGCGATGGCATCATGGATCGAATCCGCATGCGCGAGCAGCGGTTCGATGAGCGTGCCTATCTGTTCGTGCTCGGCGCCCTCGAGTTCTGCCAGCAGCGCCTTCCCGAGCGCCGCCACATCAGTGGCCGCGAGCTCGCCCTCTCCTGCCGCGACCTGGCCCTCGACCGCTTCGGCGTGCTGGCCGGCCTCGTCCTGGAGCACTGGGGCATTCGTCAGTCCTCCGACATCGGTGATATCGTTTTCACCATGGTCGAGCTCGAGCTGCTCCAGAGCCTGCCCACAGATACCCGGGACGAGTTTGCCAACGTCTTCGACTTCGACCAGGCATTCGAGCGCGATTACCCGTGGTGCGCCCAGTTCGCGTAGCGATGGTTCACGCGCGACGAATCTGGTTTTTTCTCAGACCTCATTGCCCAGCCCTTCCCCCTTGCAGCTCCCGAGCTTCTCCCTGCCGTCGACTTGGTACTAGCAGTACCTGGTAACGGCAGGCTGAAGTTTGGAGGTGCGAGGGCGAAGGCTTGAGGCTTGAGGATTGAGACACCGGTGAGGGCGTGTTGCTCCCGCTCAGCGACTACGGGCGCGATGGAGCGCCCATCACGTTCAAGGCGTGGGCGTGCTCCAACCCGACCTGCGGTTTCAACATCCGCATCGACAACGGTGAGCTGAGTTACGGCAAGACAATTGGTCCGTCGCAGAAGTAGCATTGCGCGGGGACTGCGCGACACTGACCATTCCATCGTGCCTCACCCAGCCTTGATTCCCGTTGCCGACGCCTCGGCCGCCACCGCCGCGGATGCCGCCGCCATGTCCACTGGCACGCCATCGCGCGCATTGATGCAGCGCGCCGGCGCTGCCGCCGCCGCCGAAATTGCGTTGCGCTGCCAGGAGCATCTCTCCGGCGGCGTCGTCGTGGCTACCGGCTCGGGCAACAACGGCGGCGACGGATGGGTCATTGCGCGGTCCCTGCACGCCGTGGGAATCAGCGTGCGTGTCGTTGAATGCGTGGCCGCGCGCTCTCCGGACGCGATTGCCGAGCGCACGCTGGCTGTCGATGACGGCGTTCCTGTCAGCACCGACATCGCGTCCATGCGTGCCGGAGGCGAGCGCATCATCGTCGATGCATTGCTCGGCACGGGCTTCAGTGCCGGCGCACCATTGCGCGGATCGATTGCCGCAGCGGTCCTGGAACTTCGCGCGCTCGCAAGCGACGGACGGACGCTCGTCGGCATCGATTTGCCGAGCGGTC
>JACMOE010000721.1 GCA_014378185.1 Gemmatimonadaceae bacterium
AAGAGCCGCTTTCGCAATCGAACCGACTTCGGCGTAATCTCGATCAGCTCATCGTCTTCGATATACTCCAGCGCGCCTTCCAGCGTCAACTCCCGCGGCGGCTCGAGACGAATGTTCTCATCCGTGCCCGTGGTTCGCATGTTCGACAGCTTCTTCTCCTTCGTCGGATTCACGTCCATGTCGCCCGGCCGCGAATTCTCGCCCACGATCATCCCCTCGTACACCGGATCGCCCGGCGACACGAACAGCGTCGACCGCTCCTGCAGCGCCGCCAACGCGAACGCGATGATCGTGCCATTCTCCATCGACACCAGCGTCCCCCGCGAACGCGTCGCCAACGCCCCAGCCCATGCCCCATACTCCAGGAACCGGTGGTGCATGATGCCCGTGCCACGCGTGTCCGTGAGGAACTCCGACCGGTAGCCGAAGAGCCCGCGCGCCGGAATGCGATACAGCACGCGCGTGAGCCCCTGCCCCGGATTCTTCATCTCGATCATCTCGCCACGGCGCGGTCCGAGCTTCTCGATCACCGCTCCGAGAAACTCCTCGGGCACGTCGATCGCCAGCTCCTCGTAGGGCTCCAGCCGCTCGCCGCTCAGCCCGGTCTTCAGAATCACCCGCGGACGCGACACCTGGAACTCGTAGCCCTCACGACGCATCGTCTCCATCAGGATGGAGAGATGCAGCTCGCCGCGGCCACTCACGGTCCACGTATCCGTGGAGTCCGTGTCCTCCACCTTCAGCGCGACATTGCGCTCCAGCTCCTTGTAGAGCCGGTCGCGAATCTGCCGAGACGTGACGTACTTGCCTTCCTTGCCGGCGAACGGGGAGTTGTTCACCAGGAAATCGACGCTGATCGTCGGCTCCTCGACGGCAATGCCCTCCAGCCGCTCGGGATGCTCGAGATCCGTGACCGTGGGCCCGATCTCCACGCCCTCCAGGCCCGCCAGCGACACGATCTCGCCAGCCGGCGCACTCTGCACCTCGGTGCGATCCAGCCCGTCGTACACGTAGAGCTTGGTGACCTTGGCCTGCTCGCTCTTCTGGGTGACGTCCATCGGCAGCAGCAGCACCTGGTCGCCCACGTTCACCGTGCCACGCTCGATGCGCCCGATACCGAGGCGGCCGAGGTACGGCGAGAAATCAATCGTCGAGATGAGCATCTGGAACGGTGCCGCAGAATCACTCGGCGCCTGCGGCACGGCCGAGATGATCATGTCGAAGAGTGGGTCGAGGTCGACCGCCTTCACTTCCATGTCGAGCGTGGCGACCCCCTCGCGCGCCGACGCGTACACCACCGGCGCATTGAGCTGTTCCTCCGTGGCCTCGAGCTCGATGAAGAGATCCAGTACCTCGTCATGCACGCGCATGGGGTCCGCGCCCGGGCGATCGATCTTGTTGATGACCACGATGGGCGTGCGTCCCAGCTCGAGCGCCTTGCGCAGCACGAAGCGGGTCTGCGGCATGGGGCCGTCGAAGGCATCGACCACGAGCAGCACACCATCCACCATGCGGAGGATGCGCTCGACCTCACCGCCGAAATCGGCGTGGCCCGGCGTATCCACGACGTTGATCTTGGTGTCCTTCCAGCGGATGGACGTGTTCTTCGCGAGGATGGTGATCCCGCGCTCACGTTCGAGCGGATTGGAATCCATCACGCGTTCTGCGACGATCTGGTTTTCCCGGAAGGCGCCGGCCTGCCGAAGCATCTTGTCGACGAGGGTCGTCTTCCCGTGATCGACGTGCGCGATAATGGCGATGTTACGAATCTGCATAGCCCAGAAATATAGCCTGACGAGGTAACTCTAAACAAGCTCTGGCGTTACCCCACCCTCCGACTGATCCATTGTACGAAGTAGAAATCCGCCCTGTCACTTCCTAGGGAGGTACCGGGTACCAGATACCCGGTACGTGGTAGTGTACATGGTACGTGGTACCGTGTGTACCAGGTACCAGGTACACGTACCACGTACCACGTACCTCGTACACGTACCTCGTACAAGTACCTCGTACAGGTAGAGTAACCGCTCACGAGCGGATGGTGCCGTACTCACCACGGCTACACCGGCAACTTCATGATCAAGCCGCTGAGCATACGCCGTACGGACATGATGCTCGCCAGAAGTACGTCTGTCGCATCCGCACTGACATAGCCAAGGTCGCACGCCATGAGGATGTGATGCTCGGTCTCCGCGGCGGAACCCGCCGCGATCTCGAGAAACCGCAGTGTTTCGCGCCGGGAGTTCTTGCCGCATCCTTCCGCGATGTTCGCGGGAATGGGGAGAGCGGAACGTCGCAATTGTCCCCCCACCACGCCGTGATCCACCGAGGGAAATCCCCGGGTCAGGGCGTCGAGCTCCACGGCGAGCGTGCGCGCGTGCTGCCAGACATGCAGGCGTCGAAAGTCATGCATCCCGCAAGGTGCGCGGCACTCATGGCAGTCACCGCACCAATCCACCGCGCGACGCATCGCGCAGGCGCACCGACCGTCAGCCGCGTCGGGCGCCCAGTGCTACCGGTTCACCGCTTGCCCGCTGGCGCTGGCGCGCCGCCCGGCTTGCCCGCCTCCCCGTCGGCGAACGACGTGTCCACCCCGCGCGACTTGAGCGACGCAACGAAGCCGGTCTTCTCCACCGCCTTCGCGTAGGCTTCGGACGCCTCCACCTGGCCACTGTCCACGAGCTCCAGGAGCGCGTCGTTCAGCGTCACCATGCCGAGGCGCTTCGAGGTCTGCATCACGGAGGGAATCTGGAACGTCTTGCCCTCGCGGATCAGGTTCGTCACGGCGGGAATGGACAGCAGCACCTCGCGCGCCGCGGCGCGGCCACCACCAATCTTCTTGCACAACGTCTGCGACACGACGCCCTTGAGCGACTCGGCGAGCATGACGCGAATCTGCGCTTGCCGGTCCGCCGGAAACTGGTCGATCACGCGATCGATGGTACCGGCGGCCGTCGTGGTATGCAGGGTCCCGAACACCAGGTGCCCCGTCTCCGCCGTCTCGATCGCGATCGCCACGGTCTCGAGATCGCGCAGCTCGCCGACGAGGATGATATCGGGATCTTCGCGGAGCGCCGCGCGGAGCGCACTCTTGAACGACCCCGTGTGCACGCCCACCTGGCGCTGCGTGATGATGCACCGCTTGTTGGGGTGCACGAACTCGATGGGATCCTCGATGGTGATGACGTGGTCGGAGCGCGACCGGTTCACCAGGTCGATCAGCGAGCAGAGCGTGGTGGACTTGCCGGAGCCGGTGGGCCCCGTGACCAGCACGAGACCCTTGTTCAGCTGGCAAAGCCTCTGCACCTCGGGGGAGATGCCCATCTGCTCCACGGTCACCACCGTCGCGGGAATCTGGCGGAACACGGCGGCGGGCCCGTTGCGATCCTTCAGCGCGTTCGCGCGGAACCGGGCGACGCCGGCAATCTCGTACGCGTAGTCGGTGTCGTTTGAATCGGAGAATTCGTTCCGGTTGCGCTCAGGCATGATGGACCGGATCATCTGCTCCACCATCTCTGGCTCGAGCGCCGGCTGGTCCAGCCGCTTCATCTCGCCGTGCAGCCGAATGATCGGTGGCTCACCGCAGCGCAGGTGCAGATCGGAGGCGCCTTTCTCGACGATGGTGCGAAGCAGCTCGTCCAGAGCCAGTCTCGCGCGCTCGCTGCCGTCGAAGCCACCGATGGCGCCACCGGTGGCACCCACCCCGTCGCGCCGCGCTCCCGCGGACGCGGCGACGAGTGCCGCAGGCGACGGCTCGACACGAGGCGGCATGGCATCCGGCGTAGTGGCACTCCCGGGCACGGCAACGAACGCCCCCGTGCGGCGTTGCCGCCGGCGCGTTTCGTCCATGGTGACG
>JACMOE010000722.1 GCA_014378185.1 Gemmatimonadaceae bacterium
GCCCGTTGGTGTCCTCCTTGGACCCCGGCTGCGACGGCCTCTGTGGCCCGCAAGAGAAAAGCCCGCACTGCGTGACCAGGCAGTGCGGGCTTTTCACGAGCTCCCCAGGTAGGACTTGAACCTACGACCCTTCGATTAACAGTCGAATGCTCTAACCAACTGAGCTACTGGGGAATGGTGTACAACAGAACCTCAAATTTAGTCGCGGCAGGGGTGAAGTCAATCGGCGCTACGAGGCGCGCGCACGCTTGCGTGCCGGTGTTGCCGCAATGCGCGATACGTCGCCGTGTGTGGCCCGCTTGGTGCCCGACGGCAGGTTCCAGTCGGGTAGCACGGTCCGCAGCCACATGCCCGTATGCGACGCCGACACCGCGGCAACCTCTTCGGGGCGGCCCGTCGCCACGATCTCTCCACCCGCATCACCCGCCTCCGGACCGAGGTCGATGACCCAGTCCGCCAGCTTGATGACGTCCAGGTTGTGCTCGATGAGCACCAGGGTGTGTCCGGCATCCACCAACCGGTCGAACACAGTGGCCAGCCTGCGAATGTCCTCGAGGTGCAACCCGGTGGTGGGTTCATCCATGATGTACAGCTTGCGCCCGGACTTCTTTGCGCCGAACACGAGCTCACGCGCAATCTTGAGCCGCTGCGCCTCGCCGCCGGACAGCGTGGTGGCCGGCTGCCCGAGGCGCAGGTAGCCAAGTCCCACCTGCTGCAATTGCCAGAGCGCCTGGCCGAGCTTCTCCTCGTACGGAAAGAAGCGGATGGCCTGGTCCACCGTCATCTCCAGCACGTCGGTGATGCTCTTGCCGAAATACTTCACCTCCAGCACTTCCGGCTTGAAGCGTCGTCCGGCGCAGTCGTCGCAGGGTACGAAGACATCCGCCATGAACACCATCTCCACCTCGAGATAGCCGGCGCCCTCGCAGGTATCGCAACGTCCGCCGGCCACGTTGAAGCTGAACGTGCCCGCAGTGTAGCCGCGTTGTCTGGCCATGGGCACGGAGGCGTACAGCCGGCGAATTTCGTCGAACGCCTTTACGTACGTGACGGGATTGGAGCGCGGCGACTTGCCGATGGGGCTCTGGTCCACGAGCACCACATCCTCGAGCGACTCGTAACCGGTGAGCGCATCGAAGGCGCCGACGCGCTCGCCCAGGTGCTGCTTGGCGGTGTGTTCGCCGGTGAGCCTGGTTTCCAGCGCACGCATGAGCACATCGTGGATGAGCGTGCTCTTTCCGCTGCCGGATACGCCGGTGACGGCGGTGACCGCACCGAGGGGAATGCGCACGTCCACGCCCTTGAGGTTGTGCTCGCGCGCGCCGGTGAGGGTGAGCCACTGCGGGCCGATCCTGCGACGATGTGCCGGCACGGGAATGGTGCGCTCGCCCGTGAGATACTGGCCAGTGAGCGGGCTCTCGCTCACGCGCGCCATCGGTCCGGCGAACACCAGGTCACCCCCCTTTTCGCCGCTCTCAGGACCCAGCTCGATCATGTAGTCCGCGGCGCGAATCGCGTCGAGGTCGTGCTCGACCACGAGCACCGTGTTCCCGCCATCACGCAGCCGAAGGAGGAGCTTGAGCAACCGGTCCATGTCACGCGAGTGCAGGCCGATGGACGGCTCGTCGAGCACATAGAGCGTATCCACGAGTCGCGAGCCGAGCGAGTTGGCAAGCCCGATGCGCTGGGCTTCGCCGCCGGACAGCGTGCGCGTCGCGCGCGAGAGGGAGAGGTAATTCAGCCCCACGTCGCAGAGGAAGCGCACGCGATCCCGGGCTTCGGTGAGAATGTGGGCGGCCACCTCGCGATCAAATGCCGACAACGTCAGCGACTCGAGCCACGTGGTGAGCACACCCACCGGCATGTCGCTCACCTCGGCGATATTCCGGCCGCCCACGAACACCTGAAGCGATTCGGGCTGGAGCTTGGTGCCGTGACAGCTGGGGCACTCCTGCGCCGTCTGGTACTGCCGAAGGAACACGCGGATGTACTGCTTGTACCGCTTCTCCTCGAGGTCGCGCATGAAGGGGAGGATACCCTTGAAGCCCCGCACATTGGCGTGCAGGAGCCGCTCGCGATGCTTCGCCGACAGGGACTGCCAAGGCGTGTCCATCGCGATGCCTTCCTTCTTCGCGTACTCCGCGAGCGTGCGCCGCTTGCCGTCGTAGCGCGGCTTGGTCCATGGATCGATGGCGCCGTCGCGCAGCGAACGATCCGGATAGGGGACGATCAGTTTCTCGTCGTATTCCAGGATGGCGCCGAACCCGTTGCACTGCGGGCACGCGCCGCGCGGCGAGTTGAAGGAGAAGAGCTGCGGCGTGGGCGCGGGCGCCGTGGTGCCGTCGTTGGGGCACTCGAAGCGCTCGGTGAAGCGCAGGCGATCCACCAGCGCCCCGTCGAATGGCGAGGCGATGGCGCTGGTGAACAGGATGACCGCTTCGCCATCGCCTTCACGGAATGCGGTGGCCACCGCATCCGTGGTGCGACCTCGATTTTCCTCGGCAATGACGAGGCGATCGATGACGACGAGCAGTTCCTTCGCGAAGGTGACGTCCACCGGCGCGGTGTTCAACTCGTCCAGGTGCAGAATGCGCCCGTCCAGACTGATGCGGACAAAGCCCTGCGCGCGGAGGTTCTCGACCACTACCTCGTGCGTCACTTCGCGGGAGAGCTTGAGCGGCGCGGTCACGTAGAATCGCGCGCCGGCTGGCAGGGAGAACACCGCATCGGTGACCGACTGCACCGTGTCCGGCTTGAGTTCGCGGCCGCAGACAGGGCAGAGTGTGCGCCCGACGCGCGCCCACAGGAGGCGCAGGTAGTCGTAGATCTCGGTCGCCGTGCCGACGGTGGAGCGGGACGTCTTGGTCGGATTCCGCTGCTCGATGGCCACGGCGGGAGAAAGGCCGTCGATGGAGTCGACGTCCGGCTTCTCCATGCGCTCGAGGAACTGGCGGGCATACGACGAAAGGGACTCGACGTAGCGTCGCTGCCCCTCGGCGTAGATGGTATCGAATGCGAGGGAGGACTTGCCCGAGCCGGAGGGTCCCGTGATCACCGTGAAGGTGCGCCGGGGGATTTCCAGGTCGAATCCCTTGAGGTTGTGCTGCCGCGCGCCGCGGACGACGATTTTGTCCTTCATACGTCCATGGAATCTAGCGAAGCATCACCGAATAAACACCGCAGACCTCCAGCGAAGCACGACGACCCGCGGGGTCGCCGCGGGTCGCCATGCCTACCGATTTATGGCAGGCGCTACAGTGCCGCGCGGTTTTTCGTCGTCAGGCGATAGACCCAGAGCAGGAGCATGGCTCCCACGACCGCCAGCAGCACGCTCCACAGCGAGAATCCATTGAGGCCCGAACCGGTGAGGCTGTTGCCGATGAAGCCGCCGATGAAGGCGCCGACGATGCCGATCAGCATGGTGACGATGATGCCTCCCGGATCCTTTCCGGGCATGAGCGCCTTGGCGATCGCACCAGCGATCAGTCCCAATACGATCCAAGCGAGATAACTCATTGCACGGCCTCCAAAGGTGGGTGTCTTGACGTCGATTTCAACGCAACGGACGTACCACTTCGGCGAGGAGGACCCGTGCGACGCTTGGGGATAGTGCGCAGGCAGGGTCGATTCGCCTTATTTTCACGCATGGCCGCCAGCCTTTCGCCCCACGCCTCCGCGGAGGACACTCCCGGCAAGCGATATGACCGCCGCCTGGTGCGGCGCCTGTTCGTCTTCGTTCGCCCTTACCGTGCGCTGGTAGGGGGGGCGCTCGTGCTCCTGATGGTGGAAGGATTGCTGCAACTGGTCGGGCCCGTGCTCACGCGTCGCGTCATCGACGTGGCCCTTCCCGCGCGCGACGTCGGCATGACCATGCAGGCTGCCCTGCTGTTCGCCGGTTCGCTCGTGTTGGCGTTCGGGTGCTCGTACGGCGAAACGATGCTGACCGCGATGCTTGGCCAGCGCGTGATGCGCGACCTCCGCCAGCAGTTGTTCGAGCACGTGCAGCGGTTGTCGATCACGTTTTATGACCAGACGCCGGTGGGACGCCTGGTGACGCGCGTGACATCCGACGTCGAATCGCTGAACGAACTGTTCACGGCCGGCGTGGTGGCGGGGCTCGGCGACCTCTTCACGCTGTTCGCCATTGCCGGGATGATGGTGTACACCGACTGGCGGCTGGCTCTTGCCGCGTTCGCGGTGATTCCGCTGGTGTACCTCACCTCGCACCTCTTCCAGGTGCGGGTGCGGGTAGCCTATCGTGACATTCGCACTCGGCTCGCCCGCATCAATGCGTTTCTTCAGGAACGGATCACCGGCATCCGCGTGGTGCAGCTGTTCGGGCGCGAGGCGGCCGAGACCGCGCGGTTCTCGGCGCTCAACCGGGGACATCTGGATGCGAACCTTCGGTCCATCACGATCTACGCGCTCTACTTTCCCGCGATTGAATTCCTGACGTCGCTGGCACTCGCCATCCTGCTCGTGGTGGGAGCGCGCCGCGTGGGCGTGGGAAGCCTCACGGTGGGCACCGTGGCGGCATTTCTCCAGCTGCTGCGACGGTTCTACCAGCCCCTCCAGGATCTCGCGGACAAGTTCAACACTCTGCAGCAGGCGATGGCCGCGTCGGAGCGCATCTTTCTGCTGCTGGATACGGAGGTTCCGTCCGCCATGGGCAATGGGGCCGGAGTGGCGCCGGCGGCGTCACATCTGCTTCCGCGCGACACGCCCGTGACCATAGCCTTCGAGGACGTCTGGTTTCACTACGGGGCTGACAGTGCGGAGCCGGCCTGGGTGCTGCGCGGCATCAGCTTCGTTGCGCGGCCAGGCGAGACGATCGCCCTGGTGGGCCACACGGGCGCGGGCAAGACGACGATCGTCAATCTGCTGCTGCGATTCTACGAGCCGCAGCGCGGGCGCATCACGGCGAACGGCGTGGACGTGCGCGCGCTCGCCGTGGACGACTGGCGACGGCTCATCGGGTATGTGCAGCAGGACATCTTCCTGTTCGCCGCCGATGTGCGCACCAACCTCCGGCTCGACACGCCGCTGGACGATGCGGCGGTGATGGCGGCGGCGGCGCGGGTGGGTGCGGACCGAGTCATTGCCGCGCTGCCAGCGGGTCTGGACCAGGTGCTTGGCGAGCGCGGCGCCTCGGTCAGCGTCGGCGAGCGGCAACTGCTGTCGTTTGCGCGGGCCATCGCGCTCAATCCCGCGGTGCTGGTGCTGGACGAGGCGACGAGCGCGGTTGACAGCCTGGCGGAAGCAGAGATACAGCGCGGGCTTGCGGCGCTGATGGGCGGGCGCACCACCATCGCGATCGCGCACCGGTTGAGTACCATCGTACAGGCCGACGAGATCCTTGTGTTGCACCATGGCGAGGTGCGCGAGCGCGGCACGCACGCCGAGTTGCGCGGCCTCTCGGGACTTTATGATCGCCTGTACCAGTTGCAGGCGGGAGAAGCAAGGGTGGTGATCCCGGATTTGCGCACGCTTGCCAGCCCCCCGGGCGCCGGGTAGCTTCACCCCCTATCGGGTCCCGGGCGCAAGGCGGCGCGAGATCCGTTCAGCGCCGCTCGCCGTAGTCCGACCGCGCATCGCCCCCCCCCAATGCCCGTCCTTCAGCTCGACGATCAGCAATTCCCGCTCAGCGCGGGTGCCAACAGAATCGGTGCCGGAGCCGGCGCCGATATCACGGTGCCCGGCTACTCGGACCTTTCCGTGGAAGCCGTGATCGACGGCGGCGCCTCGCCCACGATACGTCGTGCGGAGGAGAGCGCCCACGTGCGAGTGAACGGCGTGCTGCTGGGCGCGGAGCCGACCCCGTTGATGCACGGCGACAAGATCGAGGTGGCTGGACTGGAGCTGCGGTACGCGGATGACAGCAAGGGCGGGGCGACGCAGTTCGTGAGCGCGAGCGAGATTGCCGCCATCGCGGGGGCCAAGCGTACGGGCGCGGCGCGGGCCACCGCGGCGTCGGGAGGACGGCTGGTGTCGCTCGTGGACGGCAAGGAGTACAGCGTCCCCGCGTCGGGGCTCGTGCTTGGCCGCGATGCGTCGTGCGACGTCGTGGTGGCGCAGAGCGAAGTGTCGCGCCGGCACGCCGAGATCGTGCCGGGCGATGACGGCTATACGCTTCGCGACATGAGCGCGAACGGCCTGTACGTGAATGGCGAGCGCGTGCAGGGATCCCTCAAGCTGGCGCGCGCGGATGTCGTGCGGCTGGGCACCGAGGAGTTCCGCTTCTACGCCGACGTGCTCCAGGCGGCGCCGAAGCCGGTGGAACCGTCGCCGGTCACGGCCGCGGTCGAAACAGTGCCGTCCAGCGACCTGCTCGAGATGGATCTGCTGCCGATCATGTCCACCGCGTCCGTGGCGCCCGCCGCGGTGCCCACTGCCATGCCGGTTCCTGTCGCGGCCACGGCACCCGCACCGATCCTCGCGCCGTTGGCACCGCCTGCCATGCCGGTGGCGAAAGATTTGCGACCGGTACTCGCCGTGCTGGAATCCACGAACGAGGGCCCCGGCAAGGGGACGCAGTACGAGCTGCGCTCGTCCCTGGGACATGTTGGTCGAGGCGCGCACAATGACGTGCGCCTTTCGGACGAGAGTGTCAGCGAGACCCACGCGAAGTTGCAGAAGCGCGACGATGGGTGGTATGTGGTGGACATGGACTCGACGAACGGCACCTACGTCGGCGGATCGCGCGTGAGTGGCGAGCGGAAGCTGGAAGGATCGCCTGATGTCCGCTTTGGCGGCCTCAAGTTCCAGTTCACCGCGGTTGGCGCGGGAAGCGCCGCTGAGCTGGAGATCAAGGGTACCAGAGCGATTGCCGCCATGCCCAAGGCGTCCACGACCGCTGCGCCGGCCGTGGAGCGAGAATCCGCACCGTCCGCCGTGCCACTGCCGGCGCCGGTGGCGCGTGGTGGCGTACCTGCCTGGATCTGGATCATTGCCGCACTCGTCGTGGTCGCGGCCGTGGCGTTCTTCATGCTCAAGGGGCGCGCGTGAAGCTTCTCTATGCGGCGCGGACGGATGTCGGAATGATTCGATCCGGCAACGAGGACAATTTCACCGTGGATGCCATTCCGGAGCGGGGCATCTTCGTGGTGGCCGACGGCATGGGCGGCCATGCGGCGGGCGAGGTGGCGAGCGAAATGGCCGTGCAGATCATCCAGCGCGAGCTGCATCACCTGCTCGCCCTCGAGGGAGAGGAGGTGCCGGCGCTGGTGGGCAGCACGCTGAAGAAGGCCAATCGCGCCATACACGACCGGACGCTCACCGAGGTGGACAAGCAGGGAATGGGCACCACGGCGTCCGTGCTGCTCATTGCCGGTCCGCGCTACCTCATCGGGCAGGTGGGCGACTCGCGCGTGAACCTCATGCGCGACGGAACGCTGTCGCAGCTCACCAAGGATCACTCCTACGTGCAGGAGCAGGTGGATGCGGGCTTCCTCACGCCCGAACAGGCACGGTACCATCCATACAGCAACGTGATCACCCGCTGTGTCGGTGCGAGTCCTGACGTGGAGCCTGACGTATACCGGGGCGAGGTCCGGAACGGTGACCTGTTCCTGGTGGCGAGCGATGGGCTCACGGGCATGGTGGATGATCGCCGCCTTGGACAGCTGCTGGGCTCGCGCGCCGAACCGGAGCGGAAGGTGCAGGCGTTGATCTCCGAGGCGAACGGCCGCGGCGGCCTCGACAACATCACCGCGATCATCGTGGAGGTGCTGGACTCGGAGCTCACGAGTGCCGGCGCGCCGACGGCGGAGTTTCGCCCGGTTGCCTGACGGAGAGACGGTCGCCTCGATCGCATCGCTCTACCTGGGCAACATTCTCTACGCCATCGAGCTGGCGGCCATGTCGCTCGATGCATCCGGCAAGGCGGACGACGCCGTTTACTATCGCGGCATCGGACGCTTGTTGGCGGAAGCGCACGGGCGGGCACGAAAAGAGTCTGGCAGTTCGACAGTCTGACAGTCGGACAGAACCGCGTTGAAAACGGGCAACAGCCTACGCCAGAAGGCTTCTGCTGCCGAGTCGCGAACGGACCTCGTCAGCGGAGAATGAGGCGAGACGGATGACGGCGTCTCGGGCGAAGGGCACGCGCGTTGCCGCGAACACGCGCAGCCAGCGCGCGCTGCCGTAGAGCTCCTCCGAGAGCTTCGGCAGGTTCACGGCGCCTTCCCATCCCGCAGCGGTGAGTCGCTTGACGCTGCCGTCGCGGCGGCGGACAGGAATGTCGAGACCGAGCATCTGCGTCTTCATGGGGTAGTCGAGGAGCAGTTGACCGGGCTCCAGGCGAAGCTCCTTCGCGAGTTGGTCCTCCACGGCAACGACGAGCGCCCGGTCGTCCGCGATCCACTCACCGATGCCAGGCTGGAGCTCCGCGGCGGGGCACTCGAACACGCGCTTGTACAACCGCCGCTCGCGCATGGCCGAGAGCAGGGTGGTGGGGGCGCGCTCGCCCAGCTCGTGCAGCAGGCCTTCATCCGTGAAGCTGGCCAGCGACCCGGCGTCGAGGGTGCCGGCGCGGAGGGCGCTCTCGACGAGCCGCTTGTACATCGCCGTCGCGCTGCGTACGGCGTGATGCCAGTAGACGTTCCGGTACATCTGGTACTTGGCGAAGAGCAGGGACTCGAGCGCCGACAGTCCCTTCTCGAAGATGCCGACCATCGGCTCACCACCCTCGGGATTTTCCACGATGGTCAGCGAATCGAGCAGCCGATCGGCATCGATGTCGCCGTAGTTCACGCCGCACATGAATGCGTCGCGCTTGAGGTACTCGATCTTGTCGAGGTCGAGCGAGCCGGAGATGAGGCCTTGCAGCGGGCTGTCACTCCGTCCGCGAATGAGGTCCATGATGCGTTGCGGTGCGTCGTCGCCGAGCGCGTCGCGGAGGATAACGGACACCGCGCCCTGCATGATGAGCGGGCGCGCGACTTCCTCATGATGCACGGCGCCGATTTCCTCGAGCGCGTGCGAGAACGGGTAGTGACCGATGTCGTGAAGCAGGGCCGCGTAGCGCACGAGGCGGCAGGCGTCGGGATCGAGTGCGCGCAGGTTGTCCTGCTCACCGAACAACGTGAGCGTGCGGCGCGCCAGGTGGTAAGTGCCCAGCGCATGCTCGAACCGCGAGTGGCTGGCGCCGGGGTATATCAGATACGCGAGGCCGAGCTGGCGGACGTACCGCAACCGTTGGAATGCGGGCGTGTCGACGAGCCGCAGCGCGACCCTGTCGACACGAATGTTGTTCCAGAGCGGATCGCGGATGATCTCGTCGGGGATGGGTCGTTCGCTGGCGCTCACTTGACGGCTTGTTCGCTCGCGCTCACTTGACGGGGGACGGGTCGTTCGCTTCGCTCACTTGACGGCTTGCCGTCAAGCAAGGCGCGCAGCGCCGATGCGGGCCGTCCCCCGTCCAGCGAGCGAGAGCGGGCGGCCCGTCCAGCGAGCGCCAGCGAGCGTCCCGTCACCCCTGTGGCCCCGCAGCCTTGGTACTCCCCGCCACGCTGCCGAACTTCTCGAAGTTGGTGCGGAACATTTCCGCCAGCTTCTTCGCCTCCGTGTCGTACGCCGCGCCGTCGC
>JACMOE010000723.1 GCA_014378185.1 Gemmatimonadaceae bacterium
ACCGCACTTCCATGAACCCTGCAGCCTCCATCCGCCGTGCCAGTTCGGGCTCCGCCGGAAAATTCGCCACCGACTTCGGCAGGTACTTGTACGCCGTGCGATGTCCACTGATCACCCCACCAACGAACGGCAGCACCTGGTGAAAGTAGAAAAGGTAGAGCGTCCGCACGATCCACGACCGCGGCGTCGTGAACTCGAGGATCACGAACCGCGCGCCCGGTCGCAGCACCCGGTGCACTTCCACAAGGGCCGCGTCGAGCGACGCAACGTTCCGAATGCCGAACGCCACCACCGCGCCGTCCACCGACGCATTGCCCAACGGCAGCTCCTGCGCATCGGCGCCAACGGGCGCGAGCCGGTCCCGCGACGCCTTGCCCTTGCCCGCCTCGAGCATGGGCACCGCGAAATCGGCGCCCACGATGAAGCCCCGGAAGGCTCGCTGCCGGGTCAACTCCGCGCCCACATCCAGTGTTCCCGCGCAGAGGTCGAGATACTGGCCGGCGGGCACACGGTGCCAGTCGAGGGCCCGCAGCGCGCGCCGACGCCACAGCACGTCGATGTTGAGGCTGAGCAGGTGGTTCAGCAGGTCGTACCGCGGCGCAATCTGCTCGAACACCGTGCGCACGTACGCCCGCTTATCACTGCCTCCCTCGGCCGCGAGGTCCGCGCGCGTCGATTCCACCTCGGTATCGTGCATCATGGTAAACTCGCCCCACGCAGAACCCCGGGCAAGCATGCGTCTGGATTGCGGCGCGAGTGACAGATAGCTTCCTCTAACGCGACTATCGCTCGTACCGAGCTGCGCGGTCCCTGCCTCTCCAGATGCTCCACGCCCTCGATCTCGCAAATCTTCCCGATGCCGACGTCGTCGCCCTCGCCTTCGAGGGCCGCGAGGCCGCGCATCGCGAACTGATCAAGCGCTACGAGCGACCCGTGTTCTCACTCGTGTTCCGCATGGTGGGCAACCGCGAGCTCGCCGAGGACCTCACCCAGGACACGTTCGTCAAGGTGCTGTCGCACCTGGATCGCTACCGCACGGATTTCAAGTTCTCCTCGTGGCTGTTCAAGATCGCGAACAATGTGGCCATCGATCATCTCCGCAAGCGCCAGCTGGACACCATCAGCCTGGACGGCTCGGCCCCGGCCTCGGATGCCGACTCCATCGCCGCCACCAGCTTCGACGTAGGCGACGGCGCCGAAAACGCCCTGGACGAGATGGAGGCCCGGGAACTCGGAACAGCCATCGAACGCGCGATTGCCAGCCTGCGGCCCGAGTATCGATCCTGCATCCTGCTGCGGCACGTCGAGGGGCGCTCCTACGAGGAGATCGCCAGCACGCTGGACCTGCCCCTTGGCACCGTGAAGACCTACATCCATCGCGCTCGGCACGAGCTCCGCCAGGCGCTGGAGCACACCCGCGAATGACCGCCTCGATTACGAACATCATCCGCGACGTTGAAACCCAGCTGGCCTACCGCGCGTACAGGGTGCAGATGCCATGAACCACAGACACCTCCTTCCCAACGAGATCGACCTCCTGGTCGATGGCGAAGCCGGCTTCGGCGTCGCCCCGCTTCGCGACCACATCGATGAATGCGAGGACTGCCGGCTGCGGTTGGCGGAGGAACGCTTCGTCGTGGATGCGCTCGAGATGGTACCGCATTATGCGCCGGACACCCGCCTTGCCGATCGCGTCATGTCGCAGGTGCCGATGTTCGTGCCGGCCCACATCGCCGCGCGCGACTCCGTCGCTCGCTGGATTCCCCAGGCCGG
>JACMOE010000724.1 GCA_014378185.1 Gemmatimonadaceae bacterium
AGGCGACGCCCATCACGTGCGCCGCGACGGCCACCAGGCCGGCGGTGGCAACCACGCCAACCGTAGCCAGCACCGCAGAGGGGAAAAGCACCGAGCGCGCTGCGGCAATCGATGTGTTCAACCCGCCATCGAACAGGATGAGCACCAGCGCCGTGGTACCGAGGCGGAACGTGAAGCCGTAGTCGTCGAACGGGATGTGGCCGATGCCTTCGCGGCCCGCCAGTACGCCCACCAGCAGGAACAACAGCGCAACAGGCAGTCCGAGGCGCGCGGAGGCACGGCTCAGCGCAACGCTGGTGGCGAGCAGCAGGCCGAACGCCGTGAGCAGCACCGCGGTCGCCATCGGCTCCCCGGCGACCATCATTCCCTCTCGGCCGGACGCTCCCGCGTCAGCCGCTCTCCTTCCCGCCGGCGCCACTCCGCAATCTTCCCATGGTCGCCGCTCAGCAGCACTTCGGGCACGGCGTGTCCGCGATACTCGGGCGGCCGCGTATAGCTCGGCGCAGACAGTCCGCGTTCCCAGAACGAATCGCCATACGCGCTCTCCGGGTCGCTCATGGCGCCGGGCAACAGCCGCACCGTGGCATCGATCACGGCCAGTGCGGCTGGCTCGCCGCCGCTCAGCACAAAGTCGCCGAGGGACAGCTCCTCGGTGGCGAGATGATCGGCGACCCGCTGGTCCACGTCCTTGTAATGCCCGCAGAGGACCGTGAGTTGCTCCCCTGCGGCGAACCGCACGGCGTCGGCTTGCGTGAAGCGACGGCCTCGGGCACTCATCAGCACGATGGGCGACGTGGCGCCGAGCGACTCGACTGCCTCGAAGAACGGCGCGGGCTTCATCACCATGCCCGGCCCGCCGCCGTACGGCGTGTCGTCTACCGTGCGATGGCGATCGTGCGTGTGGTCGCGCAGGTCCACCACGTTGAACGTCACCGAGCCGGCAGCCGCGGCGCGCGCGGGAATGCTGAGGCCCAGCGGTGTCGCGAAGAAATCCGGAAAGATGGTGACGACGTTGATGATCACTCGAGCAGCCCGTCGGGCGGCGTCACGATGATGACGCGGGCGTCCTTGTCCACCGACGCGATGGTCTGGTCGTCGTACAACAGGAGCACCGTCTCACCGTCGCGCGGCTCGGCCAGGCGTACGTCGAGTGCCAGGCCCTGCGGCAGCTCGTAGAGTTCCTCGATTGTGCCAATCGGCTGACCACCACTGAGCTCGACGCGCATGCCGATGAGCTCGTGGAGATAGACCTCGTCGTCGGCGGGAGGCGCCACTTCATCGGCGGGCAGCAACAGGTAGCGGCCGCGCCACAGTTCGGCCGCGTTCCGTTCGGGCACTTCGTCGAAGCCGACGAGGATGCCTTCGTTGAAGGAGCGCACCGAGCGCACGTGCAGTTCCTGGCGCGATGGACTGATGTCGCCGGCGGCGGTGCCCGCAAAAACACGACGGCCGGACGCGAAGACCGCGTCCGGCGCATCGGTGATGACTTCCACGACGACCTCGCCGCGAATGCCGTGTGCCTTGCGGACCCGCCCGACGATGATGAATTCGGGGGTGGTCATGGGCACGGCTGCCTGTTACGCGTCGTCCTTCTTCTCGGCCACCGGAACCGCCGCGGCCTGGAGCTTGGACGCGAGGCGCGTTTCGTGGCGCTGCTTCAGGAGGCCCGCCTTGCGGAGCAGCGAGCGGACGGTGTCCGTGGGCTGCGCGCCGACGTTGAGCCAGTGATTGACCCGGTCCATGTCGAGGTTCAGCGCAGTGTCGCCCGTGCGGGGCTGATACTGGCCGACGATCTCGATGAACTTGCCGTCGCGCGGGCTCTTCGAGTCGGCAACGACGATACGGTACATGGGGGACTTTTTCCGGCCAACGCGGCGCAGGCGAATCTTGACTGCCATGGGTCGATCTCCTGATTGGTGTACTGCTGGGCTCATCGCGCATCCGGCGTTTCCGGACCGCACCCGGTACTCCACGTCTGCCAGTCAGTCAGGACGACGGCGGGACGGGGACAGCCTCTGAAGGTAACTACCTGAGGCCGCCGAACATACCCGGTGGCATCCGCATCTTTCCGCCGCCCCCGCCCTGCCCGCCTCCGGTGGCCTTCTTCATCATCTTCTGCATCTCCCGGAACTGCTCCAGCAGGCGATTGACCTCGCTGATGGGCCGGCCAGCGCCCTTGGCAACGCGTGCCCGGCGCGAGCCGTTCATCAACTCCGGCTTCTTGCGCTCGGCCTTCGTCATCGAGAGCACGATCGCCTCGAGGTGCTTCATCCGCTTGGGATCCGCGTCCTTCACCTGCTTCAGCATCTTCGAGTTCACACCCGGCATCATCTTCAGCAGGCCCTCGAGCGGGCCGAGCTTCTCGATCTGCCGCATGGCGGTGAGGAAATCCTCCAGGTCCATGCCTTCCTTCCGGACCTTCCGCTCCATCTTCTTCGCTTCATCCGCATCGAACGCTCCCTGCGCCTTTTCCACCAGCGAGACGATGTCGCCCTGCTGGAGGATGCGGCCGGCCATGCGGTCGGGATGGAAATCCTCGAGTGCGTCCGTCTTCTCGCCGACGCCGATGTACTTGATGGGCTTCTTGAGCACGCCGTAGATGGAGAGCGCCGCACCGCCCCTGGCATCACCGTCCATCTTGGTGAGGATGACGCCGGTGACGTTGAGCTTCGCGTCGAAGCCCTGCGCGATCTTCACGGCGTCCTGTCCCGTCATGCCATCCGCCACCAGCAGGATCTCGTGCGGCTTGATGGCCGCCTTCAGCCGCTCCAGCTCGGCCATCATGTTGTCGTCGATCTGCAGGCGGCCGGCGGTATCCACGAGCACGACGCGATCGCGTGCGCGGCGCGCGACGTCGATACCGGCCTTCGCGATCTTCACGACGTCAGTCTCGTTCCGCTCGGCATAGACCGGAATGTCGAGCTGTGCCCCCAACGTCTCCAGCTGGTCGATGGCGGCGGGGCGGTACACGTCGCACGCGATGAGGCGCACCTGCCTGCCTTCGAGCTTCAGCTTGCGCGCGAGCTTGGCGGCCGACGTCGTCTTTCCGGATCCCTGGAGGCCCACCATCATGACGACCGTGGGCGGCACCGAACTGAGCTTGAGCCCCTCGCGCCGTTCGCCGAGCATGGCGGTGAGCTCGTCGTAGACGATCTTGACGAGCTGCTGGGCGGGCGAGACCGTGCGCAACTGCGACACGCCGACCGCCTTCTTCTCGACGCGTTCGAGGAACTCGCGCGTCAGCGCGAAGTTGACATCCGCCTCGAGGAGGACGCGACGCACTTCGCGCAGCCCTTCCTTGATGTCGGCGTCGCTGAGCGTGCCACGGCCGCGCAGGCGGGCGAAGGTGGCTTCGAGCTTTTCGGAGAGTTCATCGAACATAATCCGGGAATTTAGGACCGCGACAGTCGGTTCGACAGTCTGATCCGCGGACGAGGGCGCTGGCGAAGCCGACCGCTCGGGTCAGACTGTCAGACGCGCTGCCTGGCGCGTACTTTCTCCCCATGGCCAAGCCACAGCGCAAGGAAGACATCCTCTGGAGTGAGCTGCCGGACGCGCTGCCCCTCATGGCGCTTCGCTCCACCATCGTCTATCCGCTCGGCACCATCGCCGTGCAGATGGGCGCGCCGGAGAATCTCTCGCTGCTGCGGACGTACGATGAGCCCGGCCTCGTTGTCGCGCTCGTCGTCGCAACCGGCGACCACGATGATCCCATCGATTCACAGCGCTTCGTGGGCCGCGTGGGTGTTGCGGCGCGCGTGCACGAGCGAATCAACCTGCCCGGTGACACGGTGCAGATCACGCTGCAGGGGCTGCGCCGCATCGTCATCGAGGGCATCAACCAGGAAGAGCCGTATCCCATTGCGGCCATCCGGCCGGCCAAGGAGACGCCCGCGGATCCCGCGGAGATCGACGAGCTCGTAGCGCGAGTGACCTCCGCCGCGGAAACGCTCGCCGAACTGGTGGAACGCATTCCCGACGAGGTGCCCGCGATCCTCAAGATGAACGTCTCGGATCCGGGCCGCTTCGCCGACCTGGCCGCGACGAACATGAACTTCCGCATCTCCGACAAGGATGAAGTGCTGCAGCGCCTCGATGTCGGTCAGCGGCTGCGGTTCATCCTCAACCGGCTGGAGCGCGAGGTGGCGCGCGCCAAGGTGATGGAGGACGTGAAGCGGCAGACGGAGATCAAGATCGAGCAGCACCAGCGCGAGTTCTATCTCCGCCAGCAGTTGCGCGCCATCCAGGCGGAGCTGGGCGAAGCGGATCCCGGCGAGAAGGAAGCCGTGGAGCTGCTGCGCAAGATCGACGAGGCCAGGCTGCCCGAGCGCGTGGGTCAGGAAGCGCGACGCGAGACGGAGCGACTGCGTCAGCTCAGTTCCGCGAGCAGCGAATACCAGGTGATCCGCACGTACCTGGACTGGATTCTGTCGCTGCCGTGGAACCTCCGCAGCGGTGACGAGGATATCACGCTGCAGAAGGTGGAGGAGGCGCTCGACGGCCGGCACTACGGATTGAGCGAGGCGAAGGAACGGATCATCGAGTACCTGGCCGTGCGGAAGCTGCGCGGTGGCGATCCGCATGGACCCATTCTCTGCTTCGTCGGCCCGCCGGGCACCGGCAAGACCTCGCTCGGAGAGGCGATTGCGACATCCATCGGCCGCGGGTTCTATCGGATTTCGGTGGGCGGCGTGCGAGACGAGGCGGAGATCCGCGGACATCGCCGTACCTACGTGGGCGCCATGCCGGGCCTGCTCATCCAGGCGCTCCGCCGCGTGCAGGTTCGCGATCCCGTCCTGATGATCGACGAGATCGACAAGATGTCGGGTGGTGGGCCCTCCGGTGACCCTACCGCGGCCATGCTCGAAGTGCTCGATCCCAGCCAGAACGACAAGTTCGTGGACCACTACCTGAACCTGCCGTTCGACCTGAGCGGCGCCCTGTTCATCTGCACGGCGAACAACCTGTTCGACATTCCGGCGCCATTGCGCGACCGGATGGAGATCATCCGCATCGCCGGCTACACCATCGAGGAGAAAGTCGAGATCGCGTGGCGGTACCTGCTGCCGCGCCTGCTCGAGGAGCATGGCATCAGCGACAAGGACATCCAGTTCACCGACGAGTCGCTGTCGTTCATCTCCAACCGCTATTCGCGCGAGGCGGGGCTTCGCAACTTCGAGCGGAACATGGCGGCCATCATGCGGCGTCGCGCGCGCCGAAAGGCGGAGGGAGAAGAAGGGGCGTGGGTGATCGACGTCGAAAAGGTGGAGGAGGTGCTCGGCGTGCCGCGCTATGCGGTGGAGGAGGTGGACGTGGTGCCGGAGATCGGCGTGGTCACGGGGCTTGCGTGGACCGCGACGGGGGGTGACTTGCTGGTGATCGAGGCGCTGCGCATGCCGGGGAGTGGACGGCTTACCGTGACCGGGCAGCTTGGCGACGTGATGCGCGAGAGCGTGGACGCCGCGTTCTCGTACGTGCGGTCACGCGCCGCGCAGATCGGCATTCCAGACGCGGCCTTCAAGGAATTCGACGTCCACGTGCACCTGCCGGCGGGCGCCATTCCCAAGGACGGCCCGAGCGCGGGTATTTCGCTCACGCTCGCCATCGCCAGCGCCATCTCGCAGCGACCCGTGCGCCGCGACGTGGCCATGACGGGCGAGGTGACACTGCGCGGAAAGGTACTGGAAATCGGCGGCGTGAAGGAGAAGGTGCTGGCGGCATATCGTGCCGGCCTTCGGCAGCTCATCATGCCCGCGTCGAACGCGAAGGACCTGCGCGACGTGCCGGACGAAGTGAAGAAGCAGATTGCCTTCACGTTCGTCGCCACGATGGATGAGGTGTTGCGCCTCGCATTGCTTCCCGCCACGGTAGACGATGACGTGCGCGACGATCAGCGCGCGGACATCACCCGCGACGCCGAGGCCAGCGTGCCGGTCACGAGCGAGACCGGCCTGGTGCTCAACGCGGATCGACTTTGATGGCCGCCGGATCGATCACGCCGGACATGCCATCGGGCAGGTCGCTGTAGATGACCACCGCGCGTCCGTTGATGATGCGCGGGAAGATCGTGGCGGCGCGTCCCCTGGATTTGATCGTGGCACCGCCGGCGGCCTCGGCACGCTCGGCCATTCCGGTACGCTTGATAGTGGCGCGGATCATGGCGTCGGCGAAGGCGGCGGCTTGCACGGTCGAATCCCACACGCTCGCCCACACGATGCCCTTGCCCGCGGCGTTCGTCACCACCATGTAGCGGTCGCCATCCCAACCGACGACCGAGCGTGCGGCCCCCTGCTCGTCCTTGAGGTGCTGGAAGAGGAAGAGTCGCATGCCGAACTCCCCCATGTCGTTCTCGTAGACCTTCGTGGCACCGCGAGGTGCGGGTAGCGTGAGCACGCTCGGGTCGTCGCGCCCGGCGCCGAAGTACTTGTCGGTGTGGAGGATCTGTTCCGTGGACGTGGGCGGCGACTCCAGCGGATTCGCATTGCCCTTCCGCTCCTTGAACCGCTGCACGAAGTCCGCACCGCTCAGGTAGGGAAAGAGCAACGATTCCTGGATGACCATGGGCGCGGTGGCGAACACCGGTTGAGAGTTCTGGCTTTCGCGAATCATCTCGCGCATGCCGTCACGCCCCCCCACGCGCAGTGCGATGTTGCTTGGTCCGCCCGCCATGATGGACAGCTGCTCGAACATCGCCTGCCCCTCGATCACGGCCTGTGCGGCGCTGAGTCGATCGTTGTCCGACGTGGCCTTCTGGATGCTGTCGAGGTTGACGTACTGGTCCTGGAGCGCGTGCACCAGTTCGTGCGTGATGGTGATGGACACCGTTTTCTCGTCGGCACCCTTCACCACGTAGAGCACCTTTACCGCGGGATCGTAGTAGCCGATCACCTGCTCGGACAGCACCGCTAAAAAGAACTTGCGGAGATCGAGGGTGTCGGGCAGCAGGCCGAGCAGCTTGTAGGCCGCCTCCTCGCCGGTGAGTTCCTGCGCTGGTGTGGCCTCATCGAACTTCTTGAGCAGGAAGTCGCGCACCTGGTTCCTGTCGCGCGCCTCGACGCGTGGCCGCTGCTTGAACTTCATGCCCGTGGACTTCTCGATGCGCGGAACGGCGTCGGCCACCTCCCGTGCATATGGCCCGTCGCCCACGTTGCGGTTCCGCCCGAAAAACAGTGCGGCGCCGATGGCGACGACCACGACAATGCCCGCGACCCGCAGGTTCACTCTTCCCATTCCACGCTCCGTCCAGTCATCAGTCCCACCACGCGCGCGACGTCGTGCCCACGCACCACGATACCATCCTCCAGCAGTTGGCGCTCGAGGGACACGTCGAGCTCCGCTCGTTCGGCGCCTGATGGATCGCGGGCGGGCGCGGGGGCCGCGGCCCGTGCGGCACCCGCCGGGCCTGGACGCACGAACGCGGCCTCGAGTTCCGCACCGATGCGCTCGAGGGCAGCGATGCCGTCGCGCGCCATGCGGTTGATCGGCTCGGACCCATTCTGCAGCGCGGCCGACGCGCTCCGTCGCCGCGCGTCGCGCACCCACGCACGCCGGCGCGAGATGAGTTGCTCCGCCACTGGCGTATACGCCGCCGTGGCCTGCGTGTGCGCGCACGCCTCGTCGAGCGCGTCGATCGACTTGTCCGGGCGGCGGCGGTCCGGCACCCAGATGTCGGTGAGCTCGATGGACGCGCGGACGGCGGCGTCGGTGATCACCACGTTGTGGTGACGCGCCAGCGAGGGCACGCGGGTGCGCAGGATCTCCAGCGTTTCGGCGGGCGATAACTCGCGCACCGCAATCTTCTGGAACCGCCGCTCCAATGCCGGATCACCAACGATCCACCGATCGTACTCCTCGTCAGTGGTGGCACCGAGCATCCGGAACTCCCCACGGGCGAGCGCTGGCTTCAGCATGTTCGCCGCGTCCATTGCCGAGCCACTCGCGCTGCCCTGTCCGATGAGGTTGTGCATTTCGTCCACGAACAGCAGCACGTCTCCCGCGGCGCTTGTCTCGGCCACCAGCGCACGCAACCGCTCCTCGTACTGACCGCGGTAGGTCGTACCGGCGAGCAGGCTCACGGCGTCGAGCGACAGGAGGCGCAGGTCGCGCAACGCGATGGGCAGGCGCCCCTCGGCAATGCGCACGGCGAGCCCTTCCGCGATGGCGGTCTTGCCCACGCCAGCCTGCCCGACGAGGGCCGGATTGTTCTTGCCTTGCCGCAGCAGGATGTCCACTGTGCGCGCGATCTCCTCGTCGCGGCACCGCACCACTTCCAGGCGGCCAGCGCGCGCCTCGGCCGTGAGGTCGCCCGTAAAGCCATTCAGCCCCGGCGTGTCGCTTGTGTCTTGTTCGGTCA
>JACMOE010000725.1 GCA_014378185.1 Gemmatimonadaceae bacterium
GGGCCCAGTGCTGAGCCAGTATTTCGGCCACACCATGAATATCGATCAGAAATGGTTGCAGGACGCCGAAATCAGGGCCCAGGCGGCAACGTCCATGCGCGCTGGTCTTGCGAGCAGCTGCGACCTTCCTCGCTGGATGGGGCAAGGATGGGTCCCTTCAGGTCGTCGGGCGCGCTATTGCGACAACGCGCATGCCCGCGCACTTGCATCCCTTTCCGAAATTGCCCTGCTCGACGGGCGCGCACCACACGCACACGCACTAGCGCTGGCCGATTCCTCGCTCGCGCTGTTCACCGCCACGGGAAACTGCGCGGCGCTCCCGGCACACATGGCGCGTGGCAGAGTACTGCTGGCCCGAGCCGACACACTCGCCGCGGCGCGCGAATTCGCCACTGGGTTGCGGCCGGATGAATGGCACGAGATCGCCGCGCACGCGGCAGTGGTGAAGCAGTTGGGGGCGTCCGTTCCCGCCGCGACGTGGGCGTCGCTTGACGCAGCCGCGCGTGTGGAATCCAGCCGCTGCGTGCGGGACATCGCCCGCCGCGACAGCCTGGATCGCCGGGGGCAGTGACGGCGGGGAACAGTCGGCGTTACGCATCCCGTTTCTCATCGGGCCAACGATCGTCCTGTAAACAGTCCCGCCGTTGCCGGCGGTCAAATCCGACGTTCCCATGCGCCCTAGCCGGGCGCCGCACCCCTCGAGCGCGTGAACATTCCTCGTCTCGGCTGGTCGATTCCCGCCGCCGCCCTTCTCTGCCTTGCCGCCCCGGTTGCCGGTCGCGCGCAGGACGTTCGCGCCGATATTCCGGCGTCGCACACCGTGAAGCGCGGTGACACACTGTGGGATCTCGCCCGCGCCTATCTCGGTGACTCGTACCTCTGGCCCACCATCTATCGACTCAACACCGACCAGATCGAGGACCCGCACTGGATCTATCCGGGTGAGGTGTTGCGCCTCCCGGGGCATGCACCAGCCGCCGTAATCGCGGAGGAGACGATCGTCCGTCCGGGACCGTCGGTCTTCCGCCGCGAAGCACAGGCGCGCACGGTGGGTCGTGCCGCTGCCGCCGCCGAGCTTCCGGCCCATGTCGCCATCGGCGACGTACTGCGCGCCAGCTTCGTCACCGTCGCGAGCGGGCCCCGTGGCCCGGGCAAGATCCTCTTCGGGTCCGATCTGCCAGGCATCGACAAGCCGCGCCTCACGGGCACGTTCCAGCCGTACGACAGGCTGGCGATGGTGCCACCCGATGGCAGCGTGGCATCGGAGCGCGAGAAGTTCATTGCGTACCAGCTCGGCGAGACGATCGACGACTTCGGCACGGTGGTCATTCCGACGGCCCTGCTGCAAGTGGTCCGCGCACCCCGCAACGGTGAGGCCGCCATTGTGGAAGTGCTCGAGGCATACGGAGCCATGAATGCCGACGCGCCCGTGATGGCGCTCGACACGGCAGGGTCGGGGGCCACGGGTCGGCCATCGACTTATGGGGATGCTCGTACCACGAAGATTCGCGCTATCTGGCGGCCGGCGGTATTGCCCTCGCTCAACTATGAAGTGCTCTTCGACCTGACCTCGACCGATGGCATGAAGATCGGTGACGAGATCCAGATTTTTCGGCCCAGGGAGCCCGCCATTCAGGACGAGCGGCCAGCCATTCCCGAGGTTGCCATCGCGACGGGCCAGGTCGTCCGGGTCACGCTCCAAGGCAGCACGGCGCGTATCACCTCGCAGCAACAGCCTGCAATCCGGGTGGGCGAGAGTGTCCGGTTGACCGCCCGCATGCCCTGAGCGGCGTTTGACGGGGGCGTTGGAATGACGTAACGCGTGCCCGCGCACTAGATTAGGCGATCGACATGACAGCGATCGCCCACTTCATCGCCATCGCGTGCTACATCGGCGCCGCGGCCCTCGCCGCGACGCCGTTTGCGCGCCCGGTAGGGGCTCCCCTTCGGGGCGTCATCGCCATCCTGGTCATCGGCGTGCTTGCGCACGCCACCGCGCTCACGGCGTACATGCATCGTGTCGGCCAATTGCCGCTCACTGGCCTGGGCCCGTCGCTGTCGTTCGCGGGGTTCGTGCTGGCCGCTACGCTGCTCGTGGTGGAAATCGTGGCGCGTGACGTGAGCCTGGCGCTGGTGGCTGCGCCGCTCGCCGCCGTGCCGACGATCTGCGCCAATCTGGTGGGCCTCGTACCGGGAATCGAGCCGCCTGGCGCACGCGGCGCCTGGCTCATCGCGCACATCGCCTTGAGCTTTGTCGGCATCGCCGCCTTCGCCACCGCCGCGGCGGCTGGATGCATGTACCTCATCGAACGCCGCGAACTCAAATCCAGGCGGTTCGGCGCGATCTACCGATTTTTTCCGCCAC
>JACMOE010000726.1 GCA_014378185.1 Gemmatimonadaceae bacterium
GGTGCCGGACCGGCGCGATCCGTTGCACCCTCCCCCGCAGACACGCATTCCCACGGCGTGCCCGTCCTGCGGCACGCCCGTGGAGCGGGACGAGGAGGAGGTCGCGCTCTATTGCCCCAACGTGTCGTGCCCCGCACGGCAGCTCGAGGGGATGGTGCACTTCGCATCGCGAGGCGCCATGGACATACGCGGGCTGTCATACGCACGCATCGAACAGTTCGTCACGGCGGGCATGGTGCACGACGTCGCCGACCTCTACGCGCTCACCCCCGCGCAGCTCACCGCACTCGACCGGATCGCTGAAGCCTCGGCAGAGAACCTCGTCGAGGCGATAGCCACATCAAAGGCGCAGCCGCTTTCGCGACTGCTGTTCGGCCTGGGCATCCGGCATGTGGGGCAGACGGCGGCACAGCTGCTCGCGCGGCACTTTGGCACCATGGACGCGCTGGCGATTGCATCGGCGGATGAAATCCTCGCGCTGCGCGGCATGGGCGAGACCATTGCGCATGCCGTGGTCGCCTGGTTTCACGATCCGTCCGCGATGGCTCTCGTTCGGAAACTGGCCCGCGCGGGCCTCACGATGTCCGAGCCGGTGGCAGTTGCCGCGGGGGGGGCGTTCCAGGGCATGACCTTCGTGGTGACCGGTACGTTGCCCACCATGTCGCGCAGCGAGGCGACCGCCCTCATCGAGTCACAAGGCGGCCGCGTCACGAGCGGCGTTTCCCGGGCCACCACCGCGGTGGTCGTTGGCGAGGAGGCCGGCTCCAAGCTGGACAAGGCAGTGGCACTCGGTGTCACGACAATCGACGAGGCGGAACTGCGGCGGCGCGCCGCGCCGTGACGCGAGTGGCGCTTGGCACGTCCACACGACAGACTACGGCATGAGTGATACGGCAATGGATCTCATTGGAAGCGGAATGGTGGCAGTCTCGCGCGATACGCTCGCCGCGCTTCGCGGCGCATTGATGCGTGACCTCGGGTATGCGACCGCGGGCTACCTCCAGGAAGCGGGCTACGCGGGTGGCGGCGGACAATTCGAGGCATTTCGCGCCTGGCTGGCCTCTCGCGGCGTTGCCGACGTGGAGTCCCTTTCGTTCGACGCCTTCCAGGCGCACGCCAGCGAGTTTTTTCGCGCCTGCGGCTGGGGGTCACTCACGGTGGGCCAACTGCATGACACCGTCGCAACCCTCGACTCGGAGGATTGGGGCGAAGCGACCTCACACGCCAGTCTCGACCACCCGGGGTGTCACCTGACGTCGGGCCTCTTCGCCGACTTCTTCGGACGGGTTGCGGGCGCGCCACTGGCCGTGATGGAAGTGGAGTGCCGCTCCGCTGGCTCGCACCGCTGCCGATTCCTGCTGGGTAGCTCCGACGTCCTCCAGCAAGTCTACGACGGAATGGCGGCGGGAATCCCGTACGAGGACGCAGTGGGCTCGGCTGCCTAGCCGCCTATCGTTTCCCTGTAAAGCGGATTTGGCACCAGCTCTCCCTGAAACAGCACCTCGCGGTCCCACGGCAGCACGATAGTGGATTCCGTTGCCAGGGCGTGGAAATCCGGCTCGTACGAACCCGTCTTGAAGGCCACGGCGGTCCGCACCTCGCGAGCGCCGGCATCGACGATGGCACTCACCGCCAGCCGCATCGTGGCTCCAGAGTCGCACGTTTCGTCCACGATCAGCACGCGCTTGCCCTTCACCGCCACGGGAGCAGAGCCAAAAATGGCGGGCGTCTCCCGGGCTACCTCGGCCTGGTAGCGGCGGCTCACGAGGATCGAGTGAAACTCCCGGTCCAGGATGGCGGAGATCACCGCGCCGGGTACCACGCCCGCGGTCGCGATGCCGACGATGAGTTCCGGATCGTAGGAGGCACGCACCACCTTGAGCGCCAGCGCGCGCGAAAGCTCCCCGAACAGTGGCCACTCCACCTCGAAGACGCCCTTGCTCTGCTCGACCGTCGTACGCCGGGGGGACATGCGCGCTCCTTGGGAAAGGTGTGCAGCAGGGTCAACCTGGCCCCGCGCACCTGTACCAGTAAGCACTTACCGTGCGCGATTCCAGCCGGAGGGGATCACGGACGAGAATCGTTGTTGTTCCCCCTGCGCCGCGGAATTAACTTTGCCCCTGCAGGCCAGCTGGCCGGCCCCCTTGGGCGCGCCCGCTCCTCCCTCCCTTTCAAGCTGCGCATCGCATGTCCTGGTTGAGCCGCATGCTGGGCGGCAAGTCGGATGGTGGACTCAAGCCGCAGCGCCTCGACTACCTGAACGAGGCTCTCGCCCTGGAACGTCAGGGCGATTTCGACGCGGCTCTCACGTCCTATCGCCTGGCGCTGCGCGACCACCCCAACGATCCGCGCATCCTCCAGAACATGGCGATCGCGTTTTCCCGCACGGGCCGGCTGGAGGAAGCGGTGCGCGCCTACCGGCGCGCGCTGGAGCTCGACCCACTCCTGTCTGGTGCCCACTACGGGCTCGCGTTCCTCCAGCTCCGTCGCGGGGATCCCGCGGAGGGCGCTCGGCACCTGCAGGCCTTCCTCGATGCGCCGCCGTCGGGCGCCGAGGCGGATCGTTGGGTACGGCACGCGCGGCAGACGCTGGAAGAGCTCAAGGCTGCCCCCGTACGGGACGTCGCGCCGTCCGACCAGGGCGAGGCGTAGGTGGGCACCGTATTGGCGGTGGTGAGCCAGAAGGGCGGCGTCGGCAAGACCACCACCGCGATCAACCTGGCGTGTGCGCTGGCACGTCGCGGGCGAAAGACACTCCTGGTGGACGTCGATCCGCAGGGGGCGGTGCGACATGGGGTCGGCCTGGCAGGTGCCGGCCAGCCGCCAGGTCTTGCCGACGTCCTCGCGGGCACGCACGAGCTTCAGGATGTCGTGCTCGCCACGCCACTGCCATGGTTGCGGGTGCTGCTGGCGGGATCCGTCTCGGATGCCGCGGAGCACGAGACGTATCAGGCGCAGGTGGCCGGTTCGCCAATGCTCGGCGAGCTGTTTTCGCGCGCGCGCGGCCGCGGATACCTCGTCATCGTGGACACGCCGCCCGGCCTCGGCGCGGTGACGCGGCAGGTCCTCGCCCACAGCCAACACGTGATCGTTCCACTGCAATCCGAGCCGCTCGCGCTCCAGACCACGACGCAGATCCTCCGCGCCATTCGCGATGCGGCGGTGGGCAACCCCGCGCTGGTGCTCGACGGCGTGCTGCTCACGATGGTGGAAGAGGGCAATGCGGTGTCGCAGCGTGTCGCTGGGTACGTCCGCGACCAGCTTCCCCCTGAACTGCTGTTCGAGACGGTCATTCCCCGCACCATGGCGTCGATCGAGGCATTCGCGGCGGGACAGCCGGTTGTCCTGCACTCGCCAGACGATCCCGCGGCGCTTGCGTACACGCGTCTCGCCGACCTGCTGGACGCCAGGCTGTCATGAAGGGAATCGCCATGCGCGTGTTCGTCGCCGCGGCCGGGATGGCCATCCTGCCCTCGTGCGGAGAGGTGCCGACGCTCACCAGCGGTATTGCGTACATCTCCGCCGTGGAGCTGCCCTCTCCGGTGGTGATTGCCGGCGACACGCTGCGCGACAGCCTTGGGCGTGTTGCACCCCTGCGCGTCCGTGCCTTCGACACCAGCAACCGCGAAGTGTCCGGCGTCACCACTACCTGGTTCGTATCGCCGCTGGACGCCGGTGTTCGCATTGATGCCAACGGCATCCTTCGCGCGAGCGACTCGCTCCGTGTGGTGCACCTGGTGGGGCGCGTGGGCGACCGTTTGCAGACGGCGGAAGCGCTGCTCTACGTGGTACCTCGGCCCGATCAGGTGCTTGGCGCGGGCACCGCGGATCAACTCGTCGGCGCTCCGGCCAAGGGAACGCTCCAGGTCACGGTCACCGGCACGCGGGGCTCGGTACGCAGTCCGGTGCGCGGCGTGGTGGTGCGCTACAGGATCGTGTCCGTGAACGATAGCCCGGTAGTTGACTCCACGCGGGTGTTCCTGGTGGATGATGCCAACACACCGCTGCGCACCGCGTTCACGATGGCGGTGGACACCACCAACGAATCGGGCGTCGCGTCACGGTTCGTGACGGTGAGCGACACCACCGGTATCCGGAAGATCGAGATCAGCGCCACGGCCCGTTCGCTGCGCGGCGAGGCGCTCGCGGGGAATCCGGTGATCTTCGTGCTTCCGCTGAAGAAAACGCCTTGAGCGGCAGGTCGCGGTAGCGCATCCCGGGTGCAGCGGGCTACTATTGGCGCCGACCATGCGGACGCCGTGCGTGTCCGTCCACTCATGTCGAAGGCCGTGATGCAATCATCCGGTGGCCCGCGCAACTCCACGCCCGGCACTCTCCCAAAGCTGTTCTTCGATGCCGTCGCGAAGTACGACAAGCCCGACGCGCTGCAGTACAAGGTGAACGGCACGTACCAGCCCATCGCCAGCCGGTTCCTCGCGGAACGGGTTCGGCGCGCCGCGCTGGGGCTCGCCGAGTTGGGGGTGAACGCCGGGGACCGCGTGGCCATCTTCTCGGAGAATCGACCGGAGTGGGCCATCGCGGATTACGCCTGCGTCACTTCCGGACTCACCGATGTACCGCTGTACCCCAACCTTCCTCCGGAACAGGCAGCCTACATTCTCCGCGATTCGGGTGCGGTGGCGATGTTCGTCAGCGACGCTGCGCAGGCGGCGAAGATTGTCGCTGTGCGCGGCAAATGCCCAGCGCTCAAGCATGTCATCACCTTCGACGCCGCACGCCACGCGGGCGCGGATCATACACTCGCCGAGATAGAGGCGATGGGTGCCACGGCGGACACCGAGGCGCGCCGCGAGGCCTATCGTTCGGCAGCCGACCGTGTGAAGCCCGACGACGTGGCCACGCTGATCTACACCTCCGGCACCACCGGAGACCCCAAGGGCGTGATGCTCACGCACGACAACCTGTTCTCGAACGTGATGGCTTCGGCGGCGTGCATCCCGTTCACGACGAACGAGATCGGGCTCAGCTTCCTGCCGCTGTCACACATCTTCGAGCGGATGGCGGGGCACTACCTGATGTTCCACGTCGGGTGTTCCATCGCGTACGCGGAATCCATCGATACGGTACCGATCGACATGCAGACCGTGCGCCCCACCCTCGTGCTCTCCGTACCTCGGCTCTACGAAAAGATGTATGCGCGCGTGCTCGAGAATGCCCTCTCTGGCGGTGCGGTGAAGCAGCGCATCTTCTACTGGGCGCGCCGCGTTGCGGAGCAATGGGCCGACGTCACCCTCGCTGGCGGCACGCCGCGGGGCCTGCTCGCGCTCAAGTACCGCATCGCCCAGAAGCTCGTGTTCTCCAAGCTGCGGACGCGCACCGGTGCACGGCTGCGCTACTTCGTGTCTGGTGGAGCGCCGCTCGCGCCGGAGATCAACAAGTTCTTCTATGCGGCCGGCCTCGTCATCCTCGAGGGCTACGGACTTACCGAAACGTCCCCGGTGATCGCGGTAAACACGCCAACGGCGTTCCGCATCGGAACGGTCGGCAAGCCGGTACCTGGCTCCGAAGTCTCCATCGCAAGCGACGGCGAGATCCTCACGCGCGGCCCGCATGTCATGAAGGGCTATTACAACAAGCCGGAGGCCACCGCAGACGCGATCGATGCCGAGGGATGGTTTCATACGGGCGACATCGGCGAGATTCGCGACGGTTACCTCGCCATCACGGATCGCAAGAAGGACATCATCGTGACGGCCGGCGGCAAGAAGATCGCCCCGCAGCCCATCGAGAGCCTGATCAAGACCAACAAGTACGTGTCGCAGGCGGTGATGCTCGGGGACAAGCGCAAGTTTCCCGTGGTGCTCGTGGTGCCCAATTGGGAGCAGCTCGAGAAGTACGGCAAGAAGCGCGGATTCCTGTGGACCGACCGCGCGCAGATGCTCGAAATGCCGCTCGTCCGCGAGAAGATGGAGAAGGAGGTGCGCAAGCAGCTCACCGGGCTGGCCAACTTCGAGATGCCGAAGAAGATTGCGCTGCTCGAGCACGATTTTTCGATCGAGCGCGGCGAACTGACGCCCACGCTGAAGGTCAAGCGACGCGTGATCGACCAGACGTACCAGGACGTCATCGACCGGCTGTACGCGACGGAGCCCACCGGCGCGGAGGTCGGCTAGCGACTGCGGCGCGGCGTCAGCTGATGACGCCGCGCCGCACGTGCAGCGTGATCAGCGCGGATGGGGCAGGCTCTCGCTCTGCCACCCAGAGCACGTCGTCCCGCGCCAGTTCCCGCACGCCCTCCGGGAGCGCGAGTGTGGACGGCGCCACCACCCTGCCCCTGGTGCGCGTGGCGCGCACCGCAGAGTCGGCGCGCGCCACGCTGACCTCGTCGATGGCCATCGCGCGCGCCGCCCCGGATGCCAGGGGTATGTCACCATCCGTGCGCAGCACCGAGATGCCTGGTGCGCCAATCACCCCAGCGGGTGGATCCACCAGGATGAACGGCGTCTCCACGATGGCCGAGAGCTTCTCGGCCCACGAACCCCAACGGCCAAGCAGCACGGCGAAACCCTGCGCGTCGGTGAGGTTCAGCATGGCGGCGAGTCGCAGTGCCGGCTCGGCGTGTGCGCCGGTTACCGATGCTGCCTGATGATCGGCGCCGCGCCTGAAATCCACGACACCGTCCGCAATGGGATACTCGGCGGAGCAGACCGGGCAGCCGAGTGTGCCCTGCACGATGTGCCGGTGCTCGATGCGCGCGGCGGCGGCCACGAGCCAGCTCTCCTCGTGCGGCACTGGGCAGCGCAACGCGTCAACGAGCTCGATGAACATGTGAAAGTCTATCGCCTCAGCTGCGCGACAACCGCAGTTCATCCACGTTGACGCCCGCTGGCGACGTCACCACCCAGTGCACCGCTTCAGCCACCGACTCGGGCGACAGCATCTCCGAGCGCGGCGTGAAGCCCGCTTGTTGATCGGGGTCGATCGAATTCCACAGGTCCGTGTCCACGGGCCCTGGTGACACCAGGCTCACCCGCACACCGCTCGCCTTGAGCTCCGCCCGCAGCACCTCGTGCAGTGCTCGCAGCCCGTACTTGCTGGCGGCGTACGCGGCGTTGCCGGGAAACGCCATGCGGTCCGCAATCGACCCGATCGTCACGACATGCCCCAGTCGCGAGGCCGACATCGCCGGCAGCAGCGCCCGGACAACCGCGAACGGCGCCGTCAGGTTCACCGCCAGCGTCGCGGCGAATGCGTCAACCGACGTGTCACGTGCCGGCGCGACAAAGAACGCGCCCGCGTTGTTCACCACGATACCCGGCGCACCGCCCAGCAATTCGGGCAGGGAGTCGAGGGCTCGACTCAGGGCCCCGGTATCGCGCACGTCGCACACCAGCGCCACCGCGCCCTCGCCGATTTCCGCCACCAGCGCCGCCAATGCGTCCGCGTTGCGCGCGAGGAGCGCCACGCGTGCCCCCGACAACGCCAGTCGCCGTGCCACTGCCGCCCCGATGCCGCGCGACGCGCCCGTCACCAGCGCCAGCCGGCCCGCAAGGGGCCGCGCGGTGCTCATGCGCTAGCGCGAGCTCGAGTAGGCGAGCCGGAGGAATTCGTCGCGCGTCTTGCCATCCTCGCGGAACACGCCGCGAAGCGCCGACGTGATCGTACGCGAATTCTGCTTCTCCACCCCGCGCATCATCATGCACATGTGGAACGCCTCGATCACCACCCCCACCCCACGTGGCTGGAGCACTTCGTCGATCGCCTTCGCCACCTGCTCGGTGAGGCGTTCCTGCACCTGCAGTCGGCGTGCGAACATGTCCACGATGCGCGGCAGTTTCGACAGACCCACGATCCGCTTGTTCGGGATGTACGCCACGTGCGCCTTGCCGAAGAAGGGCAGGAGGTGATGCTCGCACAACGAGTAGAGCTCGATGTCGCGCACCATCACCATGTTCTCGTGCTCCTCCTGGAAGAGCGCATCGCCGACGACACCCTCGAGTGACATGCCGTAACCCCGCGTGAGGAAGCTCATCGCCTTGGCGACTCGCTCCGGGGTCTTCTGCAGGCCTTCCCGATCCGGATCCTCGCCAAGGAGTGCGAGCTGCGCGCGCACGTGCTCGCCGTAGGCGGAGGTGGTCGCTGCAGCATCCAGTCGCGGGGAGACGACGCGTGGCGCTGCGGGTGCATGAGCAGTCATGGAATCAGTCACCGGTATACTCGACGTAGTTGTTGGACGTTTCCCAGAGCACGAGGCGCACGAGCGCTGCGGGATGGATCGCGGGTGCGAGCAGGCCCCAGATGGCGACGATGATGTTCTCGGACGTCGGGATGATTCCGTGCATGAAGGCGACGTCGAGATTGAGGTTCCTGTGATCCATCTTGCTCACAGCCACCTCCTCGACCAGCTGCTTCAACGCTCCCAGGTCGTGCACATAGCCCGTGCGGTCATCGATGGCGCCACGCACGGAGACGTCGAGGGTGTAGTTGTGCCCATGCCCATTGGGATTGTTGCACTTGCCGAAGAGGCGCACGTTCTCCTCGTCGGACAGGGCCGGATTGTGCACGCGGTGCCCCGCGTTGAACAGGAGGCGCCGGGTGACGGTGACGTGCGGTGCGGGCATGGCTCGAGTGGAAGGCGTGCGGTCCATTATGAATGCGCGGTCGGTGCGCGTCGTTCCCACCGTGGAGTATGAACACGGGGCGCGGGCAGTGCGAGTGCGAAACCGCCGCAGGACAAAAAACGAGCCCCGCAGCACTGCTGCGGGGCTCGCAAGGAGCAGGAACGGAGAGGGTTTTTTGAAGCCCAGTCGTAATAATGAGGCCCTCACCACACCTTCCGGCTTCCCCCGCACTGAGGGCATGCCGTCAGTATAGATTATCGAACCCACTCGAAGGACTTATCGGCTCAAAAACGGTACTCTCCGCCCCACGACGTGCTGATAGACTGTGGATGGAAGATACGTGCCGGAACACCTCGGGTCAATTCACGGAGCGCCAGATGGATATCGGAATGATCGCGGCATTCGCACTGTTGATTCTCTGGGCGATCGCCGCCCTGCTGCTGGAGGGGCCAGGGTGGGTGCACCTGTTCCTCACGGTCGGCGTTTCGCTGCTCATCTATCGCATCGTCGTCCGCGGGAGCCCCAAGGACCCCGTCGTGCGCGCACCGGATCGGAAGTAGCGGCACCTGCGCCGCGCCTAGATCTCCCAGTTCGACAGCAGCAGGCCACCCAGGGACCGCTGCTCGTGGTGGCCGTCGAGCGACATGCGGAGGTCGGTCCATCGCACGCGCGCGCCCAGCGCGATCAGCCGCTGGTAGAGTGCGGTGTACTCGCCCTGTACCCTCAGCGCCACGCGGCGCGTTCCGCTCCGCTTCGCGAGATCGCACAACGCGCTGAGCATGAGATCGAACGACGCTTCGCGCAGCAACACCAGCTTCAACACGCGCAGTTCCTCGCGCGCTCGGCCCTCCACCAATGGCGCCGTGTGGCAGAGCGCGTATCCGACGATGGTGTCGTGCTCGCGCAGCAGCAGCGTGTCGCCCAGCGACAGTTCGTCGGTGAGTTCGATCTCGCGCGTGAAGTCGTAGCCCGGCGCCATCTGGTCCACGAGCGCGCGCATCGCGACCAGCGCGTCGTCCCGGTCGCGCATGCTCATGCGGCCGAGCAGGTCTGGCGTTTCGTCCGCGCCCCTGGCATCCACGGTGAGGGTGATGGTCATGCGGCCGGGTACGAATCCGAGCGAGGAGTAGAAGCCGATATTGTCCATTGTACGAGGCATGGTCTCGAGGCCGATGACGCGCGCGCCAGTCTCACGCAGCCAGGCAATGCCCCGCTCCACGACGGCCTTTCCCGTGCCACTTGACTGGAGTTCCGTTCGGACTGCGAGCGGCCCCATCCATCCTTCCGCGCCCGACCGATGGACCATGTTGAAGGCGGCGATGTCGCCGCGACCGCCGCCGTCCCGCCAGATCATCGCGCCGGCTGCCGCATCCTCGATGGCGTAGCGCCAGATCTTCGGATTGAGGTTCGGCACCCGCACGCCAACCATGCCATCGCGGCGATACCGCTCGGTGAAGGCATCGCTGA